>JAEEKC010000313.1 GCA_016282215.1 Lachnospiraceae bacterium | reverse complement strand
TCAAAATATCGGTACATGGTCGTCTGCCCATAGCCGGCCGCCTCTGCTACCTGTGTAAGCGTGACCGTTTCAATGCTTTTTTCAGAAAACAATCTGAAGCCTGTCTTTAGAAAATCATTCCTTTTTATTTCCATCTGTGCTGCATCTGCCGTTTTATCCCGCATAATAAACCTTCCCTTTCATACGTAGTCGTAACATAAACAAGATGCATCGTACCTAATGAGGAAAATATTTTACCACTTTCAATAATGTGTTTCAAGATACAAGGCGGTTAGCCCTCCACGGAGGGGAGCAAGAAGTCCGGGGGACTTCTGTTTTGCTCCGACCGTAACGAAGTGAAGACCTGGACCCTCCGTTTATCATAGAAACCCGCAAGGGAATACTTTGAAAGGAGGGCTTCTGCAATGATGACTTTGGAGATTCTGGGCGCTATTGCTGCCTCAATTACAATCTTCACAGCCGGAGTTGCTGTAGGAAGATATATAGAACACAGTAAAAACGACCGCCGTTAGTGTCGAGGCTATGGCGGTCGTTTTTAATTAACCATTTTTTACTCGGGCTAACCGTCTTCCGGTAACTCCTTTGTATCTTTATTATAGCAGTTTAAGGCTATTGTCAAATTCGACCGAATTTCACTTAACCGTTACAACACACTCATTCCTTACACCGCCGGTCTCAGTATAAATGATTGTCTGACCTCTGGATACAGCTTTTATAACGCCACCGGCATATACCTTGGCAACATCCGGATCCGTTGAATTCCATTCAACATCCATTTTATTGATCTTTGTATTCTTAAGCGATACCGTGGCGGTCCTGTTAGGCTTGATAGTCGCATAATCGAGTTTATTAACCTATTGCTTCTATGATTCCTCGGATATATGTCATAGGTCCTTTCCCCGGAGCTAGCAGTAAAATCTTTGTATTCTCATTTTTCGCACAATTCATATATGTATTTATAATACCCCCGCCTAATGTTTTAATCTTAAATTTGTGACCTTGTTTATTTCATAGCTACCAAGACTTTGCACGGTCACACATGCTAACAATTCAAATAATTCTATGCAAAATGTTAGCTTCCAAGTATCCTTTCCTGCATATATTTCCCTTCACCGGCTAACATTTGTTGAGTTTTCTGTCTTTTGTTAGCCTCAAGAGCGGCTGGATGCGCTTATTTCCTTGTTGGAGGCTAACATATATCGTTTTTCTAGCTTTATGTTAGCCTTAAGGACAGTTGGGTGGCCTTATTTCCTTGTTGGAGGCTAACATATATCTTTTTTTCTAGCTTTATGTTAGCCTCGGGACAGACTGACTTGCTTTATTCTATCCTCAAAAGCTAACATCTATGACATTAGACCGGATCACTGCAGTTTGAACTTTCCTACCTCTGCCTTGAGGCCGTTTGATATCTCGGAGCTTGCAAGTGCTTCCTCATCAATGATCGACATGTTATTAGACATCTCGACCGATCTCTCCGCGGTCCTCGAAACGCCGTTGGCCGCATCCTCAACCGCAAGGTTCACGGAGTCGGTCGACTCCCTGATACTGTCGATATTTGCCTGTATCTGAGCGGATGCATCGGCAAAACGCTCCATCATATCTGTTATGCGCTCGGCTGACTGTAAGTATTCCTCACTGATATTAACCAGATCCGTAAATCCTCCCATCGTAGTCTCATTTACGAACTTAAGGAGATTCTGAGCCTCCGCACTCAGTTCGTTTACGGCACTGATAACCTCTGATGAAACTGCCTGGATCTCCGAAGCAGCCGACTGCGAATTATTGGCAAGCTCACCTATCTCGGTCGCAACAACCGCAAAGCCTCTTCCGGCATCGCCCGCACGCTCCGCTTCGATCGATGCATTAAGGGCAAGCAGGTTGGTCCGGTTCGATATCGCTATGATGTTGCCGGTAAGATCCTCGATCCTGCTGACTGCCTTGGAGCGGTCGATCTTATCGGACACGGATTCAGCCATCCTTGCCACCCTGTCTTTCGTGGCGTTTCTCTCCTTCTCGGCATTTTCACCTATCGCAGATGCCGAGCCCTTAACCTCATGTGCAAAATCACGCCCGCCGTCGATCTCCCTTACGATATCGTCAAATGATGTCGTGATCTCAGCCATGAGCTCATTTATCTTGTTTATGGAAGCCGCCGTCTCCTGCATCGTGGAACTCATATCCGTCATCGTATCGGAAATGGACTGGGCATCGCCGCGCGCTCCGCGGACATTATCGGCTATATGCGAGGAGGCAGTATTCAGCCTGTTTGATTCTGCATGGATAGAAAGAAGCATCTCACGGATAAACTCTATCAATTTGTTTATATTATCTCCGATAACCTCAAATTCATCACCCGAAGTCATCTCGATCTGTCTGGTCAGGTCGCCGTCACCGTTAGTCAGCTCGACTACCTTGTCATTAAGAACGGCGAATTTGTGCCTCAATGTGCCGCCAAGTATTACCAAAAGGACTGTTCCTGCCGCTATTATGACCGCACACAATATGATTATGGTACGAAGAAGTACAGAGGTCTGTTCCTGTATCCAGTCCATGCTCACGTCAACACCGACCGCTCCGACAACCTTATTGTCTACATATATGGGACTGTACGAAGAAACATGGGTTCCCCAGTCATCGGTATAAGGTTCTTCGTTCGATACGACGGTTCCCGACAGCGCGGGGGCAGCTTCATCGTCATCAAACTGATCCCCGATCGCGGAATAATCCTCTATCTGAGCATCAATTGCATATTCCATGCCTCCGTTTGCCGAAGATCTGATCGTATATACATATTCAACACCGGTACTGTCAAGAAAAGCGGTAAGATCACGGCTTACCTTAAGATAGTCCTCCGTGTTCTCCTCGCCCGGCTTTACCGATGCAACTATATTTCCGTCTATCATAGCTGCGACTGCGGATGAAACGCTCTCAGAGTTATGCTTGATCTGATCCATGAGCATCTGATATGACTTCCTGTAGCTCACCATTCCCAGAATAATATCCGAGATCAGAAACAGTAAGATCACCCCGAATATAAGCTTGGTGCTGATGCTGATCCTTCTTACCTTCATGTCTTCTTCCTCCTGCGCTAAAAGTCATATTACCGCAAATATTATAACATTTATTTTTCTGTTATTTCAATAAGAAAATAGGCTCCGGGGAACATCCCCGAAGCCTTAAAATCACTTGATTATTTTATTTCTTCATGATCATCATTTCTGGCTTCTGCCAATGCCTTCTGCTTCTCCATGTGATCATCATACATCTTCTTGCCGGTTGCTCCAAGTATAAGGATTACAAGTATCCACCACCAGCTTATCTTAATCCCGTCTTCTGTCGGCATAGCTGCAAGAGGTACCTCGAAATGAGAATCATAAAATATACTATATGGGAGGGCAACCTCATTTATCCTCTAAAAGGCAAAGAGGCTTATCCTCCTCTTCAGGAAATGACAGTAGAATAAAATGCGAATTTTATTCCCCTCTCTTCCCTTTCATTCCCAGTCACTACAAGGTTTCTGAACAAAAAACAGACCCTGAAGGAATTACTTCTTCAAGGTCTGTTACTATTTCTCTTAGGTTAGTGATTATTTCCCTTTAGGGGATAAACTGCTTTGCCCTACGATAATGGTTATCACTCATATTCTACCGTAGCCGGAGGCTTTGGTGTGTAGTCGAAGAGAACGCGGTTTATGCCGGGAACTTCCTTTATTATCCTGTTAACCAGGTGGTCTATGAGTTCATTGGAGAGATGCTCTACTGTCACTTCCATTACGTCCGTAGTATTGATGGCACGGATGATGCAGGGCCAGTCGAAGGTACGCTTGCCGTCCTTAACACCGGTTGACTTGAAGTCGGGAACAACGGTGAAGTACTGCCATACTTTTCCTTCTAAGCCGTTCTTGGCAAATTCTTCGCGGAGGATCGCGTCGGATTCGCGGACTGCCTCAAGTCTGTCGCGGGTGATGGCACCGGGGCAGCGTACGCCGAGGCCGGGGCCGGGGAAGGGCTGGCGGAATACCATGTTGTCGGGAAGGCCGAGCTCTTTGCCCACAACACGTACTTCATCTTTGAAGAGGATGCGTACCGGTTCTACCAGTTCGAACTTCATATCGTCGGGAAGGCCTCCTGCATTGTGGTGTGCCTTGATCCCTGCTTCGCTTTCGAGAATATCCGGCCAGATAGTTCCCTGTGCCAAAAACTCAATGCCGTCAAGTTTTCTGGCTTCTTCTGCGAATACTTCGATGAATTCGCCGCCGATGATCTTTCTTTTTGTTTCGGGATCGGTAACTCCTGCCAACTTGTCGAGGAATCTGTCGGTCGCGTCCACATAGATAAGGTTTGCCTTCATCTGATTCTGGAATACTTCGATCACCTGCTCGGGCTCCCCTTTTCTGAGCAGTCCGTGGTTGACATGTACGCATACAAGCTGGTCACCAACTGCCTTAATCAAGAGCGCTGCCACGACGGATGAGTCTACGCCGCCGGAAAGTGCCAGGAGCACTTTTTTGTCTCCGACCTGCTCTCTGAGAAGGGCGATCTGCTCATCGATGTAAGCCTTTGCTAACTCCGGTGTGGTGATCCTCTTCATGTCATCGGGTCTTCTTTCGTTTACCATGTTGCATCCTCCTTTGTATTATATATGTTTTCAGGCTGTCGTTTTATAACGAACGATAACGCCTGTATCATTCCTGCATGCCTTCTTTTCTTGCGATCAGGATCCACAGTATCACAAGAAAGGTGATGTTCAGGAGCATCGGAACAAACAGTTCTCCGTAGCTGTTGCTGCTGTCATAGACGAATCGCAGAAGGTGTGTCGGCAGGATTTTTCCGATGGAAAAATACGCTGTCATATCCGGCACCAGTATGATCGTTGCGATCATGGAAACCGCGCTGACCACGGGATTTTTCAAAAGCATGGAAAACATCATTGTATATGCCACGATGAAAAACAGATTCAGTCCGTGAACGATACCGCAAACAAGTGCATTGGAAAAAGGCATATTCTGTTCCATGCAGCAGCAGGCTAAAAAGTAATAGGCCAGATAGCCGATCAGCACCATACCTCCTGCAAGGGACCCGTATACTATACACTTTCCCATGAGGAAATCGGTTTTCGAATATCCCTGTTCCATGGGCAGGATCCATTTTGCGTTTTTTTCTTCTTTCGGCAGCATCGCATGGATGACCAGGATCACCACCAGGGAGAAAAAGAAGCCGATATAGTAGGAAAAAATGCCCACGCTCTCCCGCACCATTTTCGGATACATGGTGGACACAAGTTCTTCTAATGATTCAATGTTAAAGCCCGGCAGCTGTGCCCAGAGTTCCTCCGGAATATCGGAAAAGACCAGGGTAAATCCCATGATCATCACACCGATGCCGAGAACCATGCCCGCAAACAAAATGACCTTGCCGGTACGCATACACTCTTTGATATCTTTTCTGATACAGCAGATCATGCCCTGATTCATACGCACACCTCCTGAAAGATCTGATCCAGCGACGGTGTGGCAGAACGGATCGATGTGATTTCCGCGGTCTGGGCCGCAAGGCCCTGAAACAGTTTTTTCTGACTCTCCGGTTTTTGCGACTCATCGATCACGACTTTGATCGTCAAATCATCTTTTTTATAAATCTGCGGCACGTATTTGGAAAGGGATAAAAGGTTCGGCGCTGTGGCAAAATGAAGGATCAGCCCTGTTGCCGTCTCCTGGAGCTGTTTTACATCAACTTCTTTTGCGATCACGCCGTTATGAAGAAAACCCGCCTTATCGCAGATGCTATCCATATCTGCTAAAATGTGGGTGGACAGGATAATGGTCCGGCCTTCACTTTTCAGTTTCATCAGAAGATCTTTGACATCGTTTCTGCCGGCAGGATCGAGGGCACTTGTAGGCTCATCCAAAAGGATCACCCGCGGATCCCCTACCAATACCGCTGCCAGGCCCAGGCGCTGGCGCATGCCGCGGGACAGTGTCTTGATGCGAAGGTTTGGCGCAAGGCCCACAAAGTCCAGCAGTTTCTGCCGACGGATGGGATTTTTTTCAAACAAGAGAAAATCGAGATATTCGTCTGTTGTCAGGTATTCATAAAAGGACGGCAGGTCCGGCAGATAGCCAACCTTATCACCGACTTTTTCGCCATAATAAACATGACCGGAATCAGCGCTCAGCAGATCTGTCATGATCTTCATCAGCGTTGTCTTGCCGGCTCCGTTTTTTCCGATCAGGCCGTAAATGCTTCCTTCATCCACCTGAAAGGAAACGCCCTTCAGCACCTCTTTTCCCGGAAAGGCTTTCTGTATGTTTTCAACTTGAACCATTGCCTGCCCCTTTCGATGCGTTTGCAGATCCGGCGGATCAGTCGCAGTTACCCACCGTTCCCTTTGCCCAGGGGCTGCCCACATCACATCTTCCGTGATGGTATTTTTCTTTGGTCTGTCCGTATTCGAGTTCATCCGTGAACTGTAGCGATAAGCGGCTGACGCCTTTTTCCATCTTGCCTTCGATCATGCGGACAATATCGTCCGGATCGGCATATCCCATAGCGCCGTCTACCTTCAGTTTTTCTTTATGCATTGCAGTCTCCTTAAATCATTTTCATCTGTCTGATCCGGTCTGTCGGTTCCTATTCATACCGTTTTTGAATTCATCTCCGGTTTTGTCTGTCTTCGATATTGGTTTTCTTACCAGATTTCCAAACTACCGAATGATTTCAACATCCCTACATTAAGATAGCATACTTCCGTAAAAATGAGAATAGCCTATCCTCGTCTGACAACAAGAATTCCCACGCCTTGTCTGTGCAGGGTAAAGCCGGCGTTTTCATCTGAAACAATCTCTTCCACCGCTTCCTTTGTGATGACCTCACCTGGTGCAACAACTGGTATACCCGGCGGATAGCGATAGACGAATTCTGCTGCAGTCCTGCCGACAGACTCCTGCAAGGGGATCATCTCTAAGTCACTGTCCATGGCCCGGCGGATCGTCGTTACAGACATAGCTGCAGTGACATGATCTGTTTGCCTGTCCGCTATTTTTTGATCCGTGCTTTTTTCCATGAGCAGTTTTCCATCGATCTCAAAAAGCGCTTTCAAAAGTCTCTGAACCCCTTCCGGGCTGTCCATAACGGAGGTCATTGCAAGCACATAACCCGGCGCTGTCATCTCCATATCCAGCTGATAGGTTTCGAGAAGCTCCGCGGCCAGTTGCGGTCCGCGGTAAGGTTTTCCTTCCTTCACGCATCCCTGCGGCACATAGATGACCAGTTTGGAAGGATCCATATATTGCATCGAAATCTCATCTGCATCTTTCCCTTCCTGCTTTGCGATCGCCCTTTTGATCTGATGCGGCGTAATCAGATGAAGGTACATCAGTTCAGCCAACCCCCGGTAGAATTCCGAGAGCAGCTCATTATATCGGATGAGAAGCTCCGTTCCCTTTTCTTCCATCACCGTTACACATTCCGATATGGATGCCATCAGAAGATAGGACGGGCTGGAGGTCTGGAAAATATCCAAACTGTATTTCAGTTGCTGCAAATCCACCCTGTCAGAACACACATGCAAAATCGCCGTCTGTGTCAGGGACGGCAGCGTCTTATGCAGGCTTTCGATCACAATATCCGCGCCGCTTCGGACCGCGCTCTTCGGAAAACTGCTCACGATCTCATCAATTGTATTTTCCTGTATGCCGGCTTCATCACCACGGTTTTCTGTTTTATATCGTTCGCATATGGTTTGGAACGCGGACAGATGCGCGCCATGGGCTTCATCCACGATCAAAATGCCGCCGCGGCTGTGAACCTGCTCTGCGATGGCGCTGATATCAGATACGATCCCTTCATAAGAAGGGGAGGTTATACAGACAACCTTATATCCGCTTTCCTCCATTGCCCTGCCCACATCCTGCGGATCTATGGGCCCCGGAATCGTATCTTTCACGGGCATGCCGATTTTATCCTGATCTGCGGTACTTATATGAAACAGTTCCTGCAGACTGATCTGCCGGGGATATAAATAACATACTTTCAGGCCATTTAAATATACGGCATGATATGCTGATCTGTGGCTATTCCTTGCAAGAATAATGCCCTCTTCATGCTTCGTCTGCGAACAGATTGCCGCAAGGATTCCTGCCGTACTGCCGTTTACCAGATAATAGCTTTCTTTTGCGCCAAACAACCTTGCAGCCCTCTGCTGCTCCTCTCTGATCACGCCCATAGGATGATGCAGGTCATCAAAACCTTCTATCTCCGTAATATCAAACCGCGATGCCGCCTGTAACAGTTTTTCCGCCGACATTTCTATCTGACCGTCTCTCTTACGGTTTTCGGAATCGGCATCTGTTTTATTCAGCGATTGCCGTTTATGTCCGGGCATATGAAAAGGATACCTGTCAGAGGCTGCCAGGTCATTCAGACACTTACATAGATTCATTTTTTCTTTGTTATTCTGATCGTTCATAATTTAATTGTTTCTTCATTATCCGACATAGATAATATGTGTCGACCAGATCATCTCTGCCACGGCGACGATGGCCATAACAACGGCTATCACAACGATAACCTTGATCACCATGGATGCCGTCCTGCTCTGCTCGATCCGGCTGAATTTCCCGCTTGCATATAACATGACTATCACGGAAAATGCAAGCAGAATATAGGATACGATGGCATTTGCACCGATCAGATTTCCTATGATCACACCTGCATACATAGACGGCATGTCACGTGCTATGGCAAATGCCCTCACAATGTTCAGAATGATCAGACAAACGGAAACGATCATGGTGGACAAGCTCATAAACCTGATCCATTTGAGCATTGTCTTCTTTTCCATTGTCGAATAATCGGCCATCTTTACTGCTGTTTCTTTTACTTCACTGTTCATGTCTTCTTGTCTCCTCTCTCCATCGATGATCTCGCGGACATCCACGTCATACATCTCAGCGATATCAACAAGAATGGAAATATCGGGCATATAAGCCCCTGTTTCCCATCTTGAGATCGTACGACTGGATACTCCAAGTTTTTCTGCTACCTGTTCCTGGGTAAGGCTTTTCTCCTTACGAAGTTCCTTCAAAAAGCCTCCCGTTTTCTTTTGGTCCATCTGGCTCCTCCTTTCAAGGGCAGGTTAGCAAAAAAACGCGCCGGATAACACGACACGAACAGCGAAACAGGCTGCCGGACAATACTGTCTGGTGCCATATCTGTCTGTTTTTCTAATATCTTTCAATCGAGTAGGCCCTCCCCGCATGGGGAGGGCCTGCTAAAAAACTTTTTAATGATGTATCCTGAGCGTTTCCATCAAAGAACAATACTTGTCAGCCATCGTCACGAGCCAGGCCTCCCTGCAGGCAGGTGGCTTGATTGTCAGCGGCCACATATGTTTTTTGATGATATCTCTCTGTCTGTTGTTTAAGTCAAAATCACGTTCCGCATTTTTCAATGCTGTCCCGGGATGGGTAAATCCGTGCATCTTGTAAAAATGGATGATCTCATAGAGCCCGACTTTTTTTCCGTGCCAGTCATAGCCGAAATAATCATGTAAAAGTGCTCCCCGGACGAGATCGCGTTCCGATACTTTAATCCCCAGCTTATGGCTCAGACCGATCGCGGTTTTCGCAACCCGAATACTGTGTTTCATAACCGAAACATCGCCATGCTGCATATGGTTTGCAGAACTGCGAAATCCGTCTGACCGCAAAATATCCTCACCGTGTTTTTTTAACAGTTTTGCTGCGCGAACATTTGACTCTTTTTTGCGACTTCCTGATCTGCTCATGTTACTGCTTATTTCGCCCTGTCAATAACAGCCATCAGATCCTTGTCATAGCCAACGGTCTTTTCTGTCGGATCACCGATCTTGATCTTATCACCATCAAAACTGATGTCATAGAGATATGCTTTTGCATTCTCAACATCACCATTCTGGATCAGGAACAATACCAGCGTATCCGAAAGCGTATCATTCATGCTCAATGTATATTCCTCGATGTAGGTATCACTGAACATATCATTCTGAACATTGGACTGAGACTCTGTCAGATTGCCTGAAAGCGCAATGTATTTCCACTCCAGACCTTTCTCCGTCTCTGCCTTCAGGGTTACTTCCAGTCTCTTTCCGTCTTCACTGGGAACAACTTTACGGCTGGTTACCGCTTCCTTCAAAGAACACCCGCACATAAAGAGTGCGCAAAGTGTCAGTACCATCAATAACGAAACAATTCTCTTTTTCATAACATCCTCTCCTCCCGATCAATGCAAATTGTATGTACATCTAGCGCAAATGCCATACATTTACATAATATGCTGTACAGGGCGATTTTTCAAGACCTTTTCATAAGTTTCGCATAAAAGATTTGTGAAAAACAAATAAAAAAAGCGCCTCTTACGAAGCGCAGTGCCCAGAACCGGAATCGAACCAGTGACACGAGGATTTTCAGTCCTCTGCTCTACCAACTGAGCTATCTGGGCGAAAAAATAGGTAAGCGCAAGTCAGCGTGTAGACGAATGCGAAGCATTTGGCGGATGGGCTGACTGCATAGTAGCGGGGGCAAGATTTGAACTTGCGACCTCCGGGTTATGAGCCCGGCGAGCTTCCAGACTGCTCCACCCCGCGTCATTAAATGATTCAGGACCGAATATCGATCCTGAATCTCATGGGCGGAGAAGGATTC
Source organism: Lachnospiraceae bacterium (assembly GCA_016282215.1). Lineage (GTDB taxonomy): Bacteria > Bacillota > Clostridia > Lachnospirales > Lachnospiraceae > RGIG7926. The sequence continues at coordinate 571 of JAEEKC010000313.1, read as the reverse complement.
GAACCTTCGAAGGCATTGCCAGCAGATTTACAGTCTGTCCCCTTTGGCCACTCGGGAATCCACCCATATATCAGACAGAACATTTAAGCCTGTCTGTTATAATGGGACCTATAGGGCTCGAACCTATGACCCTCTGCTTGTAAGGCAGATGCTCTCCCAGCTGAGCTAAGATCCCTCGTGTAACAGAGTAAGTGCGGCTGAGTGTGTTAACAGCGCCGGTGGAAGCTTGCTTACATCCGGTGTTGCTGACACACTCAGACATAAGCGACGAAGTCGCGGGATGACAGACCGAAGGTCTGGCATACGCACTTACGTATCTTTCAAATACATAAGCAACTTCCACTTCTTACTCCAACGACCCAGACGGGACTCGAACCCGTGACCTCCGCCGTGACAGGGCGGCGCTCTAACCAACTGAGCCACTGGGCCGGATCGGTGTTTCTCACACCCTCAAAACCGAACACCTTTATCAAATGTATCTTTTCAAACATCTTCAATACAACGGATTGTTACGTTGCTTCGCAACTCTCACAATCCTAAACCGATCGCATTCCGTGCTATCGCACTTCAT
>JAEEKC010000312.1 GCA_016282215.1 Lachnospiraceae bacterium | reverse complement strand
GCATCTCCGTATCCGGTTTCAGCAGCATGGCGCACAAAAGTACGATAGGGGCCGTCTGGCGCCCTACCTCTTCCAGCAGGAAGCGATACTTCAGCCCCTGAAACATCGCCAGCTGGCTGCGGGCAATATTCTCGTATTTAACGGAAGTTAAGATCAGAAATTCATCACAAAAGGGGAGATTCCGGGTAACAGCCTCCTGAAAAGGGCTTCTTCCGGAATTCAGATGAATAAATTGTTTCGGATAATTTCTTCTCGATAAGGGCCAAAGGGCATCGCCGCTGCCTCCGGCCAGAATCACACATTTCATTTTTCGCTTCCTCTAGGCGTTCTCCGCCGCTCGATCTTCTTTCACCAAATCATATCCGAAGATCAGGTTTTTCGAGCCATATCTATGCTATTCTACCATAAAAATAAGAAAAAATACAGAAATCTAAAATTTTCTCTTGCATTTTTCAAAGAAATAGAATATACTCTTCTCTTGTAGCGGGAACATACAGCGCTATCGCCAAATGGTAAGGCAACGGACTCTGACTCCGTCATTTCAAAGTTCGAATCCTTGTAGCGCTGCTGAAAAAGACCTCAGTGAGACAGATCACTGAGGTCTTTTCGTTTTCTATCCATATTCCCATCAACTGCTCGCAGCTGCCTTATCCCTCTCCTACCATGCTCAGCAGCTGTCCTGTGATATCAGCCATCTCGCCGGAGATCCTCTTCGAATCATGGGCAATGGTCATATTGGACTGCACAACGTTTTCGATCTTATCGATTTCCTGTACTGCCTCTGCAACGGCGCTTACATTCTCTCTTACCATGCCGGCGATCGCTTCCACTTCGGTATCCACTTTTGAAATAATCTGAACAACACTCTCGAACTCTGCTGCCGTATTATCTGCGATCGCTTTACCGCTCTTAACCGCATCGACGGAGTTTTTGATCAAATCGTTGGTTTCTTTCGCCGCCTGTGACGAACGCGTTGCCAGTTCTCCCACCTGCGTGGCAACGACAGCAAAACCACGGCCGGAATCTCCCGCACGCGCCGCCTCGATCGAGGCATTGAGTGCAAGCAGGTTGGTCTGCTCTGCAATGGAATCGATCTCTGCAATAATCTTCTCGATCTGCAGGGAGATCTCACTGATATGGTTTACAGACTCGCTCAAATTGCTGATCTGTTCCCTGGTCTTGTTGATCTCCGCTACCGCCTCATCCGTGGTATCGGTCACTCTCACGGTCTCATCCGCACTCTTGCCGAGTTTTGCTTCGAGCGCATGTAAAACGGATTCGAGTTCTTCAATCGCATTCTTCTGATCCTCCGTACCCCGTTCGATCGAAGATGCCCCCTGCATGGTATCACGGGATACTGTCTCAAGGTTGCCGCAGGCCAGTTTGATGTTATCGATCAACTGAAGGTTGCTTGCCATATCCGCCTTCTGCCGATCGATCAGTTCTTCGTTATTGATCATAGCGCTCTGAATATTGGCCGCCATCGTATTGATGCTTTCTGAAAGTTGTGCAAATTCAGGGCTTCGGTTTTCCTGAATCTGGATACCGAAGTCACCGGCCGCGATCTGTTTCAGTGCTGCATTGATCCTGTAAACACCGCTGATGATCTGTCCATCCACAATGCGGCTGATGATAAACAAAAGTGCCAGAAAAACGATGATCATGGTGATCGTAACCACAAGTGCCGTCGAAGTACGCTGAGAATAAAATTCATTGGACGGAAGGAATGTTCCGATCAGCATATCATTATAATCTTCTGTTGTATAGTATCCGCTTACTCCATTGATCTTTGCCTTTCCGTTTCCTGCAGCAATACCCTGCGGGAAACCAACCTCCGTTGCAGGCTTTCCGATCATATCTGCCTGCGGATAAGCAAGAAGCGTTCCCGCCGCCTTGTCGATCGCAAAAACATAACCATTGTTTCCATACTCAATCTCTGCCAATACCACATCGATGGCCGTCTGCTCCAAGGTTTTGGCCAGGATCTCCGGCTTGATGCCCACCTGAACAAGTCCCGGCGCATCTTTTCTGGCAACACCGATATATTGAACGACTACGCCCTCGGCAGCATTTCGCTGTGGCTCCTGCACGATCTCGATAGAAGGATCATCATTGATCACAAGGAACGCTGCAGACTGTTCGCCGCTGCCCATATCAAAACCGATATATGCATCAACCGTCGAATGGGTAATGATCCCCTTCTCGTCAATAACATGGAGTTCATCCACCATCAGCCGCTGACAGATCTCATCCAGTTTTCCCGGCTGATCAAGGATTGAAGGATCTGCCGCCAGGATATCCGCAAAAGCCCTGGACTTTGCCAGATTGTTTTCCCCGACATTCGTCGAGAGCCTTTCAATCTCTTCATCGTTGCTGATCAGTTTTTCACGAACCGTTTCCAGTTTGTCCTGTGATTGCAGCCGCTGCGTTCTGCTTGTCAAAACAGTCTGCAAAATAAAAATGACCGACAGCGAAATAAGAAGTGCTACGATCATAAAAATACACAGGCTCTTTGTAAAAATCTTTTTCATGCGTTCTCCCCCTCTAATTAATTAGTAGTTTATCGGCTTCGGTTTTCATACCGGACTTATGACTGACACAGACTGTCAGTTTTCTCTTTCCGCGCTATGGTAGTATTATATCTGTATTTGTATGAAGAATCAAGAATCTTCGCGCTGCATTTTCAGGCAAATTCCCAAACCTAAGTTTCCTTCGAGGATTTTCTTTTTCCTGCCTCTTGACAATATACCGCCAAAGGTGTATATATTGCATATACACAATAATATTATTGGCGGAGAATTCCATATGGACATTATCATCAGCAATGCTTCCGGTGTGCCGATCTACGAGCAGATCGAGGAGCAGATCAAGAGCATGATCATGACCGGAGACCTGGCTGCAGGGGACGCCCTGCCGTCGATGCGCCTTTTAGCAAAGGAACTTCGGATCAGTGTGATCACAACCAAAAGAGCCTATGAAGACTTGGAACGGGACGGTTTTATCGAATCCGTCGTCGGGAAAGGGAGTTTTGTCAAAGGCATCAACAGCGATCTTATGAAGGAAAGTATGCTTTTTGCCATTGAAGAAGGCCTGGAGAAGGCGGTTGACAAGGCAATCCTGGGCAAGGTTTCTCTTTCCGAAATGCAGCAGATGCTTTCGATCATTTATGAGGAAAAGAAAAATGGATGAGATCAGAAATGTCATCGAACTGAAAGATGTCACAAAAGACTATGGAGATTTCAAACTGGATAAGATCAGTTTTGCCGTTCCGGAAGGGTCAGTCTTCGGTTTTATCGGACAGAACGGAGCCGGAAAGACCACCACCATCAATCTGATCCTGGACATCATCAAAAGGGACAGCGGCCAGGTTCAGGTATTCGGACAGAATGTGGATCAAAACAGCGCTGCCCTTCGGGAAGATATCGGCGTGGTCTTTGATGAAATGGGCTTTCATGAATTCATGACCGGCCGCGATATCAATATCATGATGAAGAATATCTATAAAAACTGGGACGAGACAGCTTTCTTTG
>JAEEKC010000311.1 GCA_016282215.1 Lachnospiraceae bacterium | reverse complement strand
GTTCTGGTCGGGATCTCCCACTTATCAAGCAGCTTTCCGCTGATATCAAAAAGTCCCATCTTTACGGTTGTTCCGCCAACATCTACTCCAAAAACATAATCTGCCATAATAGCCTCCACTCTCCTATATTTATGCTCTTTCGCTCCGGCTTGCCTGCCGGTCTCCACACTGTCTCAGCTTTCTTTTATTCGTCGTCCTCGTCCCGGCCTCTTGCCAGTCCTTCCTGCACTCTCTTATAGAGCTCCTGCGCAGCATTGTAACCCATCTTCTTCTGTCTGTGGTTGACCGCTGCCGACTCACAGATCAGCGCCAGGTTTCGTCCGGGGCGGATGGGGATCGTATGGGAAGCGACTTTGTTTCCCAGATAGTCCACATACTCTTCTTCCAGTCCCAGTCTGTCGTATTCCTTATCCTTGCTCCAGTCTTCGATGCGGATAACAAGGTCGATATTACTTGTTTCTTTGACCGCCTGCACACCGAAGAGGGTTTTCACATCCACGATACCGATACCGCGAAGCTCGATGAAATGCTTGGTAACAGACGGTGCGCTTCCGATCAGGGTATCGTCGCTGACCTTTCGGATCTCCACCACATCATCCGTCACAAGACGGTGTCCTCTCTTGATCAGTTCCAGTGCCGCCTCGGATTTACCGATACCGCTCTCGCCCGTGATCAGGACTCCTTCACCGTATACATCCACCAAAACGCCGTGAACGGAAATACAGGGTGCCAGTTTAACATTCAGCCAGCGGATGATCTCTGCAGTAAAAGCAGAGGTCGCTTTTTTGGTCACAAGAAGAGGAATGCCGTGCGCAACCGCTTTTTCCCGGAAAAGAGGGTCCGGCTGAAGCTCCCTGCAGAAGATGATCACCGGGATCGGATTGGACAACAGACGTTCAAAGATCTCTTCCTTCCGCTCCTGCGGAAGCCCGTTCATGTAAGTGTATTCCACAAAACCGATGATCTGTACACGGGTAGCCTCATAGTGTTCAAAATAACCGGCAAGCTGCAGTGCCGGTCTGTTGATATCCGGCTGTGTTACCTTGATTCCCTTCAGACTTATCTCGGGAGTCACGTTTTCGAGTTTGAATTTTTCAATCACTCGCGTCAGACTGATGGTTGCCATATGCACTCTCCTTTAATGAAATATAAATATCCTTTACGCAGGATGACGGCGTCATTTACGCATACTCTGTCAGTTTACCACATCTTGCATAAAATTGCAAAACACACACTAATAGATGATCACAGCCTTCTCATTTGAATAAGAGATTATTTTCGCGCCGAGCTTCTTCATCAGGTCGCGGTAATGGGGCGTGGTGTAGTAACTCGGCATGCCGCTGTCTTTGTTCCGATTCTCCATAAGCCAGTCCGGTGCGTCAAAAAATGCTTTTTTCGGGGAAACCGCCTCATAGAAATAATCCGGCAAAAGACTGTTGCCGTGGTGTGCCATCTGCACATAGGTACAGTCCACATCCTCCGGATAAGCCGCAAGGATCTCATCAGCGATCAGCCGTCCCATGCTGCTGCCCTGTCCGATCTTATCATCCGTGATATTTTCCTCGGCCCGCAGGTTTTCATTGTTGTCTGCAATATCTCCCAAAAACAGCATGCTGCGTTTTTTCCCTTTCAGCACAAAGACCATGGAACCGTCATTTAGGATATTCTTTGAATTCGCCGTAACGGTCTCATTGCAAGTATGCAGCACCTTCAGGGTCAGGCCGCAGACGTCGATCTCATCCCCTGCATGCAGGGTGGTCACGTTATCGCGTTTTTCCAGATTCCCAAGAAGATAATGCACGGCATCCGTCCGAAGCCCCTGGGCATCGACAGCATCATAATCAAATTCGCCCATGTAGATCTGTCCGATCCCGATCTCGGATCTGTCCCATTCCGCCTCAAGAACGCTGGCTAAAACACCCATGTGATCGTCGTGGGGATGCGTGATGATCCAGGCATCCACATAGCCGCCATATTCCTTGATCTTGTCCACCAGCGTCAGAGACTGCCATGCCCTGCCGCCGTCCACGACAATAACTTTTCCTTCGGCACTGTGGATCACATAGCTCATGCACTGATAGCCTTCCACATCCGCATACTGTTCCACGCGGAAGGTATTCTTCGGGGTGTATTTCAGCACCCTGTATTTCCCGTATTCCCCGACCAGGTCGAGCTGGTACTTTTCCACGTTGCCGGTCAGCGTCTGCCAGTCCCCGAGCACCACATAAGTAAAGCCGCGTTTTTTCATCCGCTTCGTCAGCGCCCGTACCGGGATCTCGGTATTGTTGCGGGACAGCATATTGGTGACTTTTTTATACTTCTTCTGATAGGAATCCCCGAACCCTTCCCGGACGAACCAGAGCCGGATATTCGCATTGTACATGCGGATCTCTTCGCAGAGCGGATCCGTTACCGCTGCCTTCGGACATTCATCGATCTCCATGGGCTGGTTCGGGACCACCTCGGCATCCGCCGAAAGCCCCTGCGCATCACGCATGATGATATCCGAGATCTCGATGGCTTCCTGGCTGATCTTATAGATATTCTGTGCTTTTTCAAATTCCGTATCATTAAAGATCTTCACGCCGGAGAATAACAAAAACAGCACCAGCAGATAATAGAGCTTCTTTTCTTTTTCATATAACAAAAGGGCCCCGGCGCTGATCACCACAGGTGGGAGCAGCAGCCAGATAAACCGCTCAAAATCGCCGAGCACATCTAATTTCGAGAGCACATAAACGGAGACGGGATTGAGCATGGAAACACCGAAAAGCAGCGCATACCAAAGATAGGCGGCGATGGTTTTCTTACGGCTTGCCGTATGCAAAAACAGGCCCAGTGCCGCCACATAAAATACCATGACGGCGCCGATCCCCATGTAGTCATTCAGTTTTGAAAAAATGTCAGTGTATGCGCTTACCATTTCTTCTGTCTCATTATTCTCCAGTTACCGTTTCATTGAATCAAATTTTCTTATCGTTTGTTTATTGAATCAGTTACCTTTTAATCGATTCTCTTTCTACCGGATCATCCACACTGCCAGCACCAGTTCGGGCAGGCAGCAGATCAGTGCCAGCAGGATATATTTCAGGTCCTTCTTTTTCTCGCCGGACAAAAGCCACATTGCTGCCTGGAGCAGCATCAGTTCCACCGGTGCGAGAAACAGTCCCGTTCCGCCCATAAAGACAATGGCGATCATCGTCACAAGGACCATAGCGTAGCCCATGATCCCCCGTTTTTGTGCATACAGCACGGTCAGGAATAAAAGCGGAATGCCGACAGCCGCAAACAATCCTTTCCCCTGCCACATACG
>JAEEKC010000310.1 GCA_016282215.1 Lachnospiraceae bacterium | reverse complement strand
GTTATACAGAGCAGCTGACTTTATACACAGGTCTGAACAATACGGATACAGACGGCTGTTCTTTTTTATATGATACTGCCTTGTACGATACATGGTTGTATTTTGTGCCTCCTTGTTTTATACTATATATTATAGCACAAAGCCGGCCAAAATGCAAACATTTGTTCGTTGTAGGTGAAGATTTATGGATGACTACAACCGAGGTTCCCATTCCGTTTATAAGCTCACATACCATATCATTTTTGTCACCAAATACCGAAAAAAAGTAATTACGGATGAGATTGGTGATTTCATGAAGGATATGGCTGATTATCTGTGTAACCGGATGAACTGTACCCTTATTTCTGCCGAAACAGATGAGGACCATATGCATCTGCTTGTATCGATGCCGCCGGATATCGCTCCGGTAAAACTCGTTAATATGGTCAAAACACAGCTTTCCAAAGAAGTGCGTGCCAACTATACTGAGCATGTGAAAAAATATCTGTGGAAGGATTCCTTTTGGAGCGCAAGCTATTTCTGCGCTACTACGGGATCGGTTTCCATGGATACCGTGAAGTCATATATTGAAGGACAGCGTACTGAAGAGCACAAGCGAAAATATGTCAAATCAGGAAAGTACAAAAAAGCGATTCATCCCACAACCGACATGCGTCGGAAGGGGTTTTCTCGCTAAGTTATTATAAATCTTCGGGAAAATCTTTCCCGGAGTTTTTTTAATGCAACCGTTTTCGCTAAAATATGGTATTATATATAAAAGGCAGGAAAAGTGAAGCCGGAAATACAGACAGACGGTAGTAAAGTCCGATATGAAAATACGGAACCATAAACCAATGAAAAATTAAGGAGAAAAGCCATGAAGGAAAGCGAAGGAAGAATCAATCAACAGAGTGATGAACAAGAGTATGATTATTATGAGATCAAAGATGAGGACTCGTTCTATATTGCTGATACAAATGATATCCGGGATTTTAAGAAGCAGAACGGAATCTCGTTTGATGAAAAAGAATACGAAGGCGGCATGCGTGAGAAAGAAGAAAAAGTCAGTGAAAAGAATCGCGCTTTTTTCAGAGATCCCGATAATGGCGTTTATTCCATGAATGATGAAAAGGAAGGTATCCAGGAGACTGGTATTTGGGCTGGGGATGTACAAAGAAACAGTCAGGATATCCTGAGTCGGGGAATGCGGGTGGACATTTCTTCGAAGAATGAAGAAAAGATCTATCAGAGCGTGAAAGAAGAGGCGGCAAATCTGATCATTGCAGAGCTTTTGACCAAAAAGAGGAATTTTGAGTATGGCGGAATGCTGCATCAGAAAAAGGGACCGGTTCGTATTGCTGACTTTTCAAAATTAGAGCCCCTCGGAGAAGATGAGCCGGAGGTGGAGGTGAATCCGGTATATGATAAATCAAATGAACGCACCATCCTCGATTCAAAGGAACTGAATGAGAGGATCAATACCTATAAGAAACATCTTTATCAGGATGAAAGCTTTAAAACGGCGGTTTCTCAGATTGTCAGCAAAAAGATGAAATCACCCGAAGCAAAAGGGGCAACGAGCATTCAGGTCGACGGCATGGAATTGGTCAGCGCCTATAAGAAAGCGCGAAAAGCCGAACTGGATGACAAGATGGGGCATCATTATTATGATGACACTGCCCGGGGACAGTTGCCGGAAAAAAAGGTAAAACTCAGTTCCAGAGACCGCAGGGTGCTGAGCGAACTGCAACAGGAGATGTTTGAATACAATCATGGTCAGGTGCGTAAGGGTGTGAACAAAAAGATGATGGATGCGCTTAAGAATGTGCTGAAAAATGACAGTGCAGGTTCACTTACCATGCAGGACCTCGATGAACTCAGAAAACGGTCGGCCCGTTATTATACCGACAGAAAAGGAACCTTCTTCGGACCGCAGACCGGAGAAGGCAAGAACAGGCTGAATGCTTCAGCCAGGATTTTCAGAACTGCTGACAGAGTATTTGAAAAACTTGCCCAGCAGGAATTTGATAAGATGACGGAAGCCGCTGCAGAAAATGCAAAGAAAGAAGAACAGTTGGAACAACAGAGAAAACTGGAGGAAGAGAAGAAGGCAAAACTCCATGAGCAAAAGAATAAAGAGTTTTTAGCGGCAAAACAGGAAAAGAAAGAAAAGGGCATTGAGAAGACAAATGAAGACTTCCACAGATCGCTGAAAAACTATAACTATGAAAAAAAGTTTACAGAGAAAAAGGATCGTTATGGGAAAGAGATCACACCGAACGGATTGGTGAAAATAGCTGCTTCTCTCTACATGCGTGAGTACATCAACGAAGCAGGGGGCATTCCCGTCAAAGAAAACGGAAAGCAGGTCGAGCTGACAGTCATGCTGGATGAACTTTGCAAAAGCGATACGTTCAGGAAAGCGATTGGGATTCCGGAGAATAAAAAAGGATTGCAGGATAAGGATTTTGACGCAGCGAAGAAAGCGGTGACAGAACGGACGAAAGACGGAAAACTGAAGATGCGTCAGACTCTTGTGGACGAACTGCCCTGCTTAAAGGGTGTGAAGCAGGAACAGGAGTACAAAAAGACGCTGCCGCAGCCGAAGGCAATGGGATGAAGTAAACGGCAGGCTGTATATGTGTTATAACGGACCGCCCGGGTTGACCGGGCGGTTTTTTTATGACTGACTTGTTTAATCTGCCGGATTGTGATAGTATAACCATTGGTTTTATACAAAAAGATGAGGTGTCCGGAGATCTGATAAACAAAGAAAGATCCGGTCCGGATGAAAAGGGAAACAGGTGAGAATCCTGTACGAACTCGTCACCGTGTTAGCGCAACATGGGTTATGGCTTATGTCACTGGCTTTGCCGGGAAGGCGCCATAGCTTAGCTTCAGCCGGGAGACCTGCCTCATTCTTTGTACGTGAAGCTGTGCTTCAGGCCACGAGTCATTGGTTGTACGTACGTCTAAGCAGCGCCGGCTTTTCCCGGGACTGTTTGAATCTCTATGCGTACAACCCCTTTGGCAGTTTTGCCACAGGGGTTTCTTTTCTTGTGGAAGAGAACAGCGAAGCCGCATAAAACTATTATAGTTATATTAGCAGTGTAAAGCCGGGGATGAGAATACGGGCCGAAATACTATTGGTAAATTAGTAAGTGAGAAGGCCGGTATGAGAATACGAAGCTGAAACACTACTGGTGAATTAGAGAGGAGAACAGTTATGAAAAAAAGAGTAGTCATGAAAACAGCGGCAGTTGTATCTGCCATCCTGATGGCAGGCGGATTGCTTGCAGGTTGCGGTTCAGGTAACCTGGAACAGACACAGCCGGCAGAGCAGACGGAGGAACCTGTAGAAGAGACCAAACCTGTCGAGGAAGAAAAAGTGGAACCGGAAGAGGAAGTAACGGAAGCGGAAACACAGGAAGCAGAAGAACCTTCGGACGAGGAGAAGGCTGCAGAGGCAGCTGCGCTGATCGATGCCATCTATGTGCAGCAGAGAACCGATGAGACTGACGCGCAGTGCGCTGCGGCAAAGGCAGCATGGGATGCGCTGACCGATGCGCAAAAGGAGATGGTCGAGGGAGAAGAAGCGGACCCTGATTACTTCGGCAGAGATACCGGAGATGCATCTTTGGATGATCCCCTGAATGCCGATGATATCGGCGAAAACGAAATCCTGGTCGTCAGCTTCGGTACCTCCTTTAATGACAGCCGTGCCGAAGATATTTCCGGTGTTGAAAAAGCAATCCAGGCAGCTAATCCGGACTGGAGCGTCCGCAGAGCCTTTACGGCGCAGATCATCATCAACCATGTGCAGGCCAGAGATGATGAGAAGATTGATAATGTGCAGCAGGCACTGGACCGCGCGGTGGCAAACGGTGTGAAAAACCTGATCGTCCAGCCGACCCATTTAATGCATGGCGCAGAGTATGATGAACTGTGCGAGGCGCTTGACGGAAATAAGGATCAGTTCGAGAGCGTTATCGTTGCAGAGCCCCTTTTGGGCGAAGTCGGAAGCGATGCAACCGTCATTAACGAGGATAAGAAGGCAGTCGCAGAAGCGATCGTTGCAGAGTCCGTAAAATCCGCAGGATTTGACAGCCTTGACGCAGCAGATAAAGACGGCACGGCCTTTGTATTCATGGGCCACGGAACCGCACATACTGCAAAGGTCAGCTACAGCCAGATGGCAACCCAGATGGAGAAGCTCGGTTACAAGAACGTATTCATCGGTACCGTAGAGGGTGAGCCGGAGGAGACCGCATGTGAAAACACTATCGAAGCGGTAAAAGAGGCAGGCTATAAAAAAGTGATCCTTCGTCCGCTGATGGTTGTTGCCGGTGACCATGCCAACAACGATATGGCCGGTGATGACGATGATTCCTGGAAGAGTATGTTTACCGCATCCGGTGCTTTTGACAGCATTGACTGCCAGATCGCAGGACTCGGAAGGATCAAAGCCGTGCAGGATCTGTATGTTGCGCATACGGCAGCAGCCCTTTCCGAAAGCGGCGTTACCGTAGCGGCGGATGAGAAAAATGATGCAGCAGATCAGGCTGCACTTGCAGACGGTGAGTATCAGGTGAAATTCACAACAGACAGTTCCATGTTCCGTGTGAACGAGACATTGGATGATATCGGAACGCTGACGGTGAAAAACGGCGAAATGACGATCCATATCAGCCTGCAGTCCGAAAAGATCGTAAACCTCTTCCCTGGCCTTGCTGAGGATGCACAAAAAGACGGTGCGAAGCTTCTTGAGCCCACAAAGGACGAAGTGACATACGATGACGGAACAACTGAGACCGTCAATGGTTTTGATGTTCCTGTTCCTTACCTTGACAAAGAGTTTGATCTTGCACTGGTCGGAACTAAGGGAACATGGTATGATCATAAAGTAGTTGTGGCGTCACCGAAGTAATATAGATAGAAAACTGATGAGGGGCTGTTGCCGGCGATATGTGATGATGAAGAAAAATATACACGGTCAACCTAAAAAAGTTAGCATGTGCTTACTTTTCATCATGCTTATGATATTCATAACCTCCTGCGCATCGCAGGGGGTTACTTCAGTTTCACAGGGAAGCGGACCTGCGGAAGAAACGCAGAGGGAAACCGCAGACTCCCCGGTACCGGATTTTGAAACATCAGATCCCGAAACATCGGTCTCTGAGATTTCGGATCCGGAAAATGACGCAGGGCAGGAAGAGGCGGCACAGTCCTGGCTGGTCGATATTGGTTTTGAGGGTGGAACCGGAAAAGCCTATATCAAGTCTCCTGTCGAGGTCCGTGAAGAAGCCGGGGAACTGACCGCAACATTTATTTGGAGCAGTGTTCACTACGATTACATGATCGTCGGCGGACAAAAGTACGATAACGAAAATCCCGGCGGGGAGTCGACCTTTACAATACCGGTCGACACCCTGGAAGGGACGCTGACGGTGATCGGGGATACAACGGCCATGAGTACGCCCCATGAGATTGAATATGTGATCACCTGGGGGGATAAAAGGAAGGCCGAAAAGGACGTCGGTGATGCGAATGACATGGATCCGGCGGTGAAAGAAGATGCAGGCGCGGCTGGCACAGAACAAAACGGATCAGATCAGAACGGACCGGATGAGACGGACATAGATGAAACGGATGAAGACAGGACGAGCGAAAGCCGGTTTGCAGACGGGCAGATCGAAAAGACCAGGTCAGCTGCGCAGAAAGCACTGAAGGATAACGGACTGTCCCTGACAGAGACCATGCCGCTTTCCTATGCAAAAGGTTTTGAGATTGAGACATATGATGGTTATAACCTGATAGCCATAGCAAACTCCGGCGTTTACCTGACTGTAGAGGAGGACGCTGCAGTTCCGTCTGATCTGCCGGAAGATGTCGTGATCCTGAAAAAACCGTTGAATCATGCCTATCTGGTATCGACCTCGGCGATGGACCTGATCGATACCTGTGGTGGGCTGGGCAGGATCAGACTTTCCGGAACGGCAGAAAAAGACTGGTATATCGAAAACGCCAAAAAAGCCATGCAGGAAGGAAAGATCCTTTATGCGGGAAAGTACAGGGCGCCCGACTATGAACTGCTGCTGACAGCCGGCTGTGATCTTGCCATTGAAAATACCATGATCTATCATGAACCGGCGGTAAAAGAGCAGTTGACGCAGCTTGGAATACCGGTACTGGTGGAAACCTCCAGTTATGAAGAGCATCCTCTCGGAAGGCTGGAGTGGATCAAGTTATACGGCGTTTTATTTGACAGACAAAAAGAGGCGCAGGAGTATTTTACGCAGCAACTTGCGCTGATCGGACCTCTTTTGTCAGAAACAACCGATACCGGGAAAAGTGTCGTTTTTTTCCATGTGACGGCGAACGGACTGATCAATGTTCGAAAACAGGGCGATTATATCACCAAAATGATTGAACTTTCCGGCGGTCATTATGCCCTGTCTGATACCGGAGAAAGTGATAATGCTCTGTCCACCATGAACATGCAGATGGAAGATTTTTACGCACAGGCGTATCATGCAGATATCATCATTTATAACAGTACCATCGGCGGGGAGATTAGCTCTGTAGATGGGGTGATAAAATTGAATCGGCTGTTCGCTGATTTTAAGGCAGTAAAAGAATCTCAGGTGTATTGCAGCAAGAGGAATCTGTTCCAGCAGATCACGGGCATGGGACAATTCATGCAGGATCTGAAGGGAGTTTTGGGTAATGCGGAAGGACCGTATACCTATCTGAATAAACTGAAGTAACAAGACGGAAACAGGAAAACCGGGTTCGGAATGAAAAAAAGACGCGCAGGATTATACTTTATTTGCATACTTTTATTGATCGCCGCTTTGGCCTTTATAAACCTTATCGTGGGCAGTTCCGGCATGAGCCCGGCGCAGGTGCTCGGCGTTCTGGCGGGAGAGAGGTCAGAGCCTGTCTATGTCAGTATTGTTTTGGGGATCCGGCTTCCGAGAGTCGTGGCGGGGTTCCTGCTGGGTGGTGCACTGGCTCTTTCCGGTTACCTTCTGCAAACTTTTTTTGCAAATCCGATCGTAGGTCCTTTTGTACTGGGAATTTCTTCCGGCGCAAAACTTGCGGTCGCTCTTTTTATGATCTTCTTTTTGTCAAGAGGAAAGGACATGGGCCTTTTCATGATGGTCCTTTCCGCTTTTATCGGAGCCATGACAGCGATGCTGTTCGTATTGGCCCTGTCAGTGAAGGTCAGGAGCATGAGTGTGCTGGTGGTATGCGGGATCATGGTCGGTTATATCTGTTCGGCGATCACGGATTTTGTGGTGACTTTTGCGGATGATTCGAATATCGTCAATCTTCATAACTGGTCCATGGGCAGTCTTTCCGGCATCAACTTCAGTGAGATCAAAGTGATCGCTGTCATCGTTTTTGTAAGCCTGTGTCTGAGTATCTCGATCATCAAGCCGATGAATGCGTACAGACTCGGAGAAGGCTACGCAAAAAGCGTGGGGGTCAATATGGTGTTTCTACGCGTTATGCTGATCCTGGTCTCGAGCCTGCTTGCCGCCTGTGTGACTGCATTTGCCGGCCCCATTTCGTTTGTGGGGATCGCTGTGCCGCACCTTGTCAGGACCGTGTTGAAGACAGACGAGGCGCATGTCATGATACCGGCCGGTTTTCTCGGCGGCGCTGCCGTCACGCTTTTTTGCGATCTGCTTGCCAGGTGTCTGTTTGCACCGACTGAGGTCAGCATCAGTTCCGTCACAGCGGTTTTTCTGGTGCCGGTGGTGATCGTCATGATGCTTAAAAGAAGCAGCGAGAAAGAGCGTCATGAATAATCAGGATGAAGGATATGTGTACTGAAAACGGGATTGCATTAAGACAACTGAATATCGGCTATCAGTCGGATCTGATCAGGGATATTTCCTTTACGGTTGCGCCGGGGCGGATCGTGACGCTGATCGGGCCGAACGGCTGTGGCAAAACAACGCTGCTGAAAACCCTGACGGGGAATCTTCGAAAAAGGGGCGGCGTGGTTTTTTTGGATGGCACTGACAGGGAGATTCTGGCGCCTTCGGATGTTGCAAAGCGCATGTCGGTGGTCATGACATACAAAGTCCGGGGAAATCTTATGACCTGTAAAGAAGTGGTGGAAATCGGCCGTTATCCTTATACGGGCAGGCTCGGCATTCTGTCCAAAGAGGATGACAGGATCGTCGAGGAAGCCATGCAGTGGACGGATGTATCGGATATCAAAGAGCAACTGTTTGAAAACTTAAGCGACGGCCAAAAGCAAAGGGTATTGCTTGCCAGGGCAATCTGCCAGCAACCCGGGATCCTGGTGCTGGACGAACCCACTTCCTATCTGGATCTGAAACATAAATTACAACTTCTGCAGAAACTGACAGCCTATGCCCGGTCAAAACAGGTTGCG
>JAEEKC010000309.1 GCA_016282215.1 Lachnospiraceae bacterium | reverse complement strand
TGCCGTCATCCAAAGGATCCGCACAGGAGCGCCGGAATGACCTGACGCTCCCTTTCCGCTCTTTCGGCCATCCAGAATGTACAGGATCACAATGACCGGATAAAGCACAATCATTCCCACATAACCAAGAACCGTCATACTCAGGGCAATGCCGGTAAACAGGGAAATCACACTTTTATTCCGGCGTTTTTCCAGCCAGAGGAAAAACAGCACCAGTGTCAGTCCCCAGACCTGCTGCAATGAAAAATCCACGGACTGCATCCACTTCGGCAGAAGGTTGAAGTACACAAGCGCTGCGATGATCGTCAGGTATGAATATCTGCTGCTAAAGGGATTTGTTGTCTTTCTGTTTGCATTCTCTCTATTTGAATTGTTTCTATCAGCATCCTTGTCATTTGTTTTCTCTGCCGATAACTCTGTGCGCTGTGCAACAGACGACATACCACTATCCGAAATCACCTGCCTAAGCACGTACCATACAAGAATGCTCATCAGAAGATGGATCAAAAGTGAAACGATCCGCAGGTACAGCACAATTCCATCCGTTGATCCCCTGATGGCAAGATAAGGCCACATCACAAGCGCCGGCAGGAATGATGAGGTCTGATGGATCTCCCACATCTGCGCAAAAAGGGCATCTCCCATAATCAGTCTGAAGGGCATGGCGACCGCATACCCTTCATCAATATCAAAACCGACCAACAGTTTTGTCACTGTTGCAGCCACCGACAACAATATAAATGCTGCCAGAACTGCCTTTTCAATTGTCTTTAAAGACTTTTGCTGCATTGATCTGCTCCGCCGCGCAAAGGCCCGGCTTATAAATCATTATCATGTACATACTTTTGTATCATACCATATTCTATGAAATAAAACAAATTTCCGCCACGCCGCTCTCGGTGATCAGATGCCTGACCGGGATATCCCAGGCGGCCTTTTCAATCTGTCCATCCGTCACCTGCATCCCGAAGGCCAGCGCATAGACTTCGCCGCCAAATCCGCCTGAAAGAAAGCGGTCATAGAAGCCCTTGCCATAACCGATCCTGCCGCCGTATCTGTCAAACACAACTCCCGGCAGGAACAGGATATCTTTCGCCCCCATCGCGGCAGCCATGTTGTCAGTGCTTTCCGGGGATATCTCCGGCTCCCCGCTCTCGCATGTATCGGACACATAACGCTCTGTTTTTCCATTTGGCTCCATGATCCCCTTGTAACCGGCTGTCAGATCCTCTTTTCCCCGGATCAGGTAAAAATGCATATCCTCGCCTTCCACCCGGGGCAGGAACAGTTTTTTCCCAAGGCGGATCGATGTATCGATCACTTCCTGTGTATCAATCTCACTGCCGAAGGATGCAAAACAAAGAACCCTTTCAGCCTTTTCAAATGCCGAAAGGGATATCGCATGGCGGCAGATCTGCGCACTCATTTTTTCTCTTTTTTCCTGCGGGATCTCATCTCTCGCAGACAGGATCTGTCTGCGGAGCATCCGTTTTCTTTCCTGTATTTCCTGCATGGTATCGGTTATCATCTCATTCATTTTTTGCAAGTATGTTTTCTCTCAGAATACCGTAAGCATCGGTACCTGCATGCTGTCCGCCGCAACCGTATCAGATACTGGTTCATCAACGCATCTGCCTGTGGTCAACTGTAGTTTCCGCCGGCTCCGTTCCCGAATTTTTCACCCAGGTTTTCGATCTTTCCGTCCTTGTCAATGATATCGATCTGATTAAGCTGTGCGCGAAGGTTTCCGCGGATCGCCGCGAGATACTCCTCGCGAAGAAGTTTCTGCTCTTTCTTTTCTTCTTCCGTCAGACCTTCCGCCTGGGATTTATGATACAGTTCATTGATCCGCGCGATCTTTTCTTCTGTCATATGATCTCCTGTCATTTATCATTCTTTTCCGGACTCCGTGTTTTTTTGACTTCATGCTTCCCTACTGATTCATGGCCTCAACAAAAGAGATCAGGTCGAACCCTTCATCCTCATGCGCCGCAAAGAAGGTTCCGATTTCCCTGCCGTCCATGATCCTGTGCAGGATCCGCATGTCCGATGCATTGGCGATGATCATATCTGCGCCCGAGCATGTCGCGATTTTGGCCGCCTGAAGTTTGGTATTCATGCCGCCGGTGCCCACTGCCGAGCCCGTGCTCTTTTTTCCCATCTCCATAATATGCTCATCGAGCCGTTCCACATAGGGAATGAACTGCGCATTCTCATTTTTATTCGGATCGTCAGTATACAGCCCGTCGATGTCTGAAAGCAGGATCAGAAGATCTGCCCCAATCAGTGATGCCACGATGGCGGAAAGGCTGTCATTATCGCCGAATTCAATTTCGTAGGTGGCAATGGTATCATTCTCATTGACGATGGGGATCGCGCCAAGAGAAAGCAGCTCGGCAAATGTGTTCCTTGCATTGAAACGGTTCAAGTCATCCACGATGGTATTTTTCGTCATCAAAATCTGTGCCGCCACATGATTATATTCCGCAAACAGCTTTTGATAGGTCATCATCAGCCTTGCCTGACCGACCGCCGCACAGGCCTGTTTCTCCGAAATAGAGTCATCTCTTTTCGGAATCCTCAGCACTCTCCTGCCTACGGAAATGGCGCCGCTGGATACCAGGATGACTTCCTTTCCCTGGTTGTGGATATTACAAAGTTCCCGCACCAGCACCTCTAACTTGGTATAGTCAAGTCCGCCGGTCTCGGCATGTGTCAGGGAAGAAGATCCCACCTTGACAACTATTCTTTTTTTGTCTGCTATCACGTCTCTTGGATTCATTTATATTCCTTCTTTCTAATGAATTATCAGTTTATCGACTCCGTATCTTCATGCCGGACTTTACTTACTAATTGATCATTCGTTTATTGGCTCCGTATTTTCACACCGGCCTTTTCGCTGTTTTAATTATCATCAGTTCAATCTCTTCAATTTTGCATATCCGGCTTTTTTC
>JAEEKC010000308.1 GCA_016282215.1 Lachnospiraceae bacterium | reverse complement strand
AGCCGGGACAGATAAAGCAGTTTTCGAAGCCTTGCCGAAGCAGTTTGTGAGACCAAGCTGCCCACACTCGTCCTGAGCATGTTTGAGCGTAGCTCGTGCCCCTCATAGGCACGAGCACGCGAGTTTGCGAAGGGCGAGTCGGTTTTGAGGGCAGCGCAGGGTGAAACAAACTTCTTGCGCAGGCACAGCGAGAAAACTGTCTTTACTGTCCGGCTTCGGTTGGTAGCATTGGCGCAACACCGCAACACCTCATCCGGCTTCGACAACGCCCCTCAAGGGGAAGGCAAGGGTGTCCCCCACCCCCAATAACCTTGGAGGGCCACAGCGTAAATCCGCAGGCCACCAGCCCGACAAACATGAATTGATGAGGACAGAAGGACCGTCCCCCTGTCCTCATAATTTGTGAAACAGTGTTATGTAATCCCTATATATTGTGGTGTTGTTTTATACGAAACACAATATTGTATTTTTCTTTGTGAAACACTAAGTATCAGCAATCGTTTTATAACAACAATGTGAACATAATGTGGAAAACTATGTGATTAATGTAATAACAATTCAACTAATTCTTCCGCCTTATGGACAAAAAGACTTACCCCGCATTTTTCCAGCACATCCCGATCTCGAAACCCCCAAAGTACCGTAATCATATCCAAGCCGGAATTCTTTGCAGTTGCAACATCTACATCCGAGTCACCTATATAAACAGCATTTAACTTTTCGACGTTCAGTTCCTTTAATGCAATCTCAACCAGATCTTTCGCCGGCTTTCTGGGTACACCATCTCTGGCACCGACGCTCACATCAAACAATCCGGAAAAATAGCGCTCGGTAAGAGCCTTCACATTTTCATCTCTTTTATTGGAAACAACTGCCGTCTTGATTCCTTTTGCTTTTAATGCCCGAATAAGTTCCGGAATTCCGTCATACGGACGTGTTTTGTCTGCACTGTGCATCGGATAGTAACGTTTGTGTTCTTCCAATACCAATGCTTCCTTCTCCTCCGGAGTATTGTCCGGTACGCTCAAATGGATCAGCCGCACCATCCCGTTCCCCAAAAAAGAGCGGATTTCCTCACGGCTTCGTGTGGGAAATCCGTAACAGTTTAAAGAATGATTCACACTGTCGGTCAGATCATCCAGTGTATCCAGGATCGTCCCGTCCATATCAAAAATTACCGCTTCATAGTTCATGTTTCTATTCTCTCTTATCCTTTCAAAGTAATCGGGTCAGCTTGCATGCCTCGATCCCGGCTTTCCAAAAATCTGCCCGACTGTAATTTCGCATTCTTGAAATGATCGCAGAATTCATAGCGCCATGTCCTACGATCAGCACATTCTGTCCGTCCTTCACTTTAGGGATTGCCACCTCATCCAGAAACGATCCGGTTCTGGAAAACAACTCATCCAAACTCTCCCCTCCCTCTACCGGGACGGTATATTCCTCCGGATGATAAAATAATACATTGATCGGGCAATCCGGAATATCAAAACTGTTTTCCACTCCTTCATAAATACCAAATCCCATTTCTTTCAGACGATCATCCGGAAGGATCGGAATGTTTCGATCCTTTAAAAAGATCTCTGCGGTTTCCATGGCCCTCACCAAAGGAGAACAAAAACAGACATCAAACGAAACATCAGAATATTTTTCACGCGCCTGCGCTGCCAGTTTTCTTCCATCATCATTTAATGTAATGTCTGTTTTCCCCTGCAGCTTATGTAATGCATTCCAATCCGTCGTCCCATGTCTCATAATATAAAGCATAATATTTTTAGCCTTCCTAAGATTTATTAAATATATTTTTAACTTTTATTTACTGTATTAATGCAACCAGTGCATCATATAATTCAGGATAGGACCGGTTCAAACGAATCAATCCTCCCTTATCATTCAGAAAGCAATGTTCCGAATTTCCCTCAAAAACTATTTTCCCAGCCCGGTTCTTCATAACATAAGACAACTTCAGTTTTACGCCTTTGAATTCTTTTACAATGACATCAATTAAAATCTCATCCGCAAATGTAGTCGTCTCTTTATAACTGCAATCCAGCCCGACCACCGGACAGATCACACCTTCCTTTTCCAATCTGGCATAATCCCAGCCGATCTGCGACATAAAATATACCCTGGCTTCTTCCATCCAACGAATATAATTGGAATGATGCGTGATCCCCATCTTATCGGTTTCATAATACTGTACCGTATGCTTATAAGTATTCAAATCTTTTTCTCCCCTGAAATCAGTTTTTCTTTTTGAAGCTTTGTCATTTTATTCTTGATATACCATTCGCGTTTCATGGCAGACTGTTTTGCTTTCTTCTCATCCTCTTCCTCAAAACTTTCATAATATACCAACTTACAAGGCCGCCTTGCTCTCGTATACTTTGCACCCAGCTCTTCAGAATTATGTTCCTTCACCCTTCGTTTCAGATCCGTGGTCCACCCGGTATATAATGTACCATCACTGCAGCGCAGTATATAAGTATACGCAGTCATTTTTTCTCCCCATTGGTTTACCATAACACACTTAGCATTTTATCTTTTTTTGCTCCCAATGTCCATAAATTCATGTTTACCGCAGGGACGTCCATCGGAATCATAAAAAAAGATTGCAAAATTTTCAAAATGATGCTAAAGTAAACCTGCGTTGCACCGATATACATAGTGCAACAAAAAAATAGGACTGTTTAGGAAAATGAACATAGTGGAGCACTACCACTATGCCCAAATTTCCTAAGCAGTCTTTTTTTGTGCATTCAAAAGTTCATAACGCCCCTGCCCGGGGGCCGTGATCAAACCGGGATCCGCGACCTGCAGCGCTGCGACTGCAGGGGAGATAACATCCAAAGGTTATGCGACTTACTCCGCTCCACGAGTAAGGGAGGGAACTGACCAAAAGCCAATCTGCCAATTAACCTCTTAATTTCAGAAAAGGAGAAAAACATTATGAAAAACAAACTGATCGCAAGCTTAGAAACCATCACAAACAAGGAGGCAGGAAGTATGAACGATAAAAACAGTAAAACAAAAAACATTTCTCTCTCGGAAAGCCGACAGATGGGGTTTACCTACATCATCTATATGATGGTCGGCAGTTACTTTAAACATATGGTATGCAAAGATACCGACTATATGAATGCGGCAGAAAAAGAATATTTCAAACTCACGGAAGAGGAACAGATCTTCCTGGAAACACAGATCATCCGTTATTCCGAACGCCAGCTTTTGAAAGGCCTGACGGAAAGAATGTGGAAAGAAGCCGTATCCGTAGAAGCAAAGAGATACAAAAAAGACAGTCAGTGCATTAAATTCAAAGGCAAAGATTTTGAACTGACCTTTCTCATCGATCACGCAGACGGCAGAGGTGCAATCATCCGGACCGGATTTGCAGATCACAAAAACAAAGTCTTAACAGATCTCATCCGCACGATCCTGCGCAATCGCACGGAGGTATGGTATCATCCGGATATCAAAGAAAAAATGCAATACAGGGGACTGGTCGCAGAGGAACCCGTTAACGTTTCTCCGATCACTGCAAATCCGATGCCAAATGAAAAAACATATCGTAAAGTCAGCTGAAATTTCGTAAACTCCGGGTCTATAAAAACCCGGAGTTTCCACTATATCTAGTCAAACACTTCTATATTATGTACTTGCATTTTTTCGAAAAAATAGCGAAAATAGAAATGTCGGGTTTTTTACAGTAAACCGAAAAACATCACCGTTTGCTGTATGGATAAGATCAAAGGGAGAAAAAATGGAAAAGATCATCGCAATTACCAATCAAAAAGGCGGCGTAGGAAAAACAACTACAGCAACAAATCTGACAGCCTGTCTTGCAGAACTCGGTAAAAAGATCCTTCTGATCGATGCAGACCAGCAGGGCAATGCGACCAGCAGTTTTTCCGTAAATAAAGTAGAGCAGGAACATACTATTTACGAACTGCTGCTTGGAGAAGATTCCATTAAAGAATGTATATTAAATGAAGTGATCCCGAACGTTTCCCTGATCCCTTCCAACATCAATCTGGGTGCAGCTGAGATCGAGCTCATCGGCATCCCCGACAAGGAATTTATTTTGAACAAAGAAGTAGAATTTATCAAAGATGATTACGATTACATCATCATTGATTGTCCGCCGGCTTTAAATACGCTTACCTTAAATGCTCTTACGACAGCCGATTCCGTGATCGTTCCGATCCAGTGCGAATACCTTGCGCTGGAAGGTCTGAGCGATCTGATCCAGACGATCAACCTTGTAAAAGAGCGTCTGAACCCCGCTCTGGATCTGGAGGGTATTGTCTTTACCATGTACGACAGCCGCACGATCCTTTCCAACAATGTTGTTGACGAAGTGACCGGACATTTTCCGAATAAAGTATACGAAACCAAAATTCCCAGAAATGTCCGTCTTTCCGAGGCTCCCAGTTTCGGACTTCCGATCACGATGTACGATCCGAAATGTGTGGGCGCAGAAAGTTATCGCAAACTGGCACAGGAAGTAATCGCAAGGAAATAAAAATATCGGAACATTGAAAAAAGAAAGTACAGAAGAAATCTCCATACAGAAAAATCAAAAGAAACGCCTGTCAGAACCGGACATTGCAAAATGTATCTGCATCTGTATTGTGATACTGCAGCATTCCGGGCTTGTTCCGAACAGGCTTTTTCAGTTTTTTATCATGTTTGATATTCCTCTGTTCTTTTTTCTTTCCGGTTTTGTATCTGCAAAAAGTTCAAAGAAACTGCCGTTTCCCGTCTATCTGAAACAGAAAACGAAACGGCTGATGCTTCCTTATTTTTTATTCTATCTGATCGATGTTCTTGTCTATTTTGTTTTGCAACGGATCAATAAAGCGCCTTTCGATCTGCTCAGCATACGTCACAACCTGATCCTGTTGTTTACCTTATTCGGCGTTTCCGTCGTCTGGTTTTTGTCTGCACTGTATTTTTCAGACATTACATTTCATCTTTTCCTTTCCTTACAAAAAAAGGGAAAGATATTTTTGTCGATCCTTTTATTTACAATCCTTGTAGTCGCCAGGATCGTCCGTACTCCTTTTGAAACCTGGTATGTTCAGGTATATGCATTAAACGACGGCATCGTACCGGTACTTCCGGACATTGCTTATTATCTGGCCGGCACATTTCTGCGCATTCCCATGTGTTTTCTGATCTATGCACTGGGTTACCATATCGGCGATATCATGGAAAAGAAAACATATCAAAGCATTCTCAAAAAATGGAACAAGCTTCCACGTGCTTTCCGCCTGTCTTTATCTATGGTGATCGCCATGTTTTTGTATGTACTCTCCTATTACGCTTCCGTTTACAATGAAGTCGGAAATCTGGCTGTCTACCATTACGGAAACAGTATCATTCTGTATCTGATCGCAGCAATCACCGGCATGGGTGCAACCATGTTTTTATCCCATGCCATTGTTCTGTTAAACTTCCGTCCGCTTGTTTTTCTGCTTACTTACTTTGGAAAGAATACACTGATCCTGTTACTGACACACCTGGATTTTTATGTACTGATCACGGCTATGAAAATCTCCGAAAGCATTCCTTTATTGCATTCCAGACTGGCATTCCGTCTGCCGACAATCCTCTTCTTTACACTTTTGATCGAAGTGCCGGTAATCGAGATCATCAACCGCTTTTTCCCTTTCCTGATCGGCAAATCAAAAAACAGCCCTTCCGAAAAAGGAAAGGCTGTCTGATAACGGATCTCTATTTTCCCATACAGAATTCGGAAAAGATCTTGTCTACCAGATCATCTTCCACTTCTTCTCCGATGATAAATCCCAGATGCTTGTATGCATCCATCAGATCGATCGAAAAGAAATCTTCCGCCATGCCGTTTTCAATACTGCTCTGTACATTGCGAAGACTCTGTCTGCACTGCTGCAGTTCATTTTTCTGTCTGGTATTGGTAATGATCACCTCTTCATTCAGATGATCAAACGGCTCCACAAAAATATGTTCCAGCAGTTTTTGCAATTCTTCAAGGCCATCCTGTGTTTTTGCAGAAATTTCTGCAATAGGGTATTTTTCCGAAGCTGCAGTAATATCCGTCTTTCCATCCGTAAACAATTTCAGGATCTGTTCCTTTTCCGTGACGGTATCCAGATCCGTTTTGTTATACAGGATCACAATCTTTTTATCTTTGATCTGTGATATGATCTGTTCATCTTCCTCTGTCATAGGAGCGGATGAGTCTGCAACATACAGAATCAGATCTGCATCTTTTGCCGCGGCATAAGCACGTTCCACTCCGATCTGTTCTACTTTATCCTCCGTCTCCCGGATACCTGCAGTATCAATCAGATTCAATTGCAGACTACCGAGCCGTACCGATTCTTCAATCGTATCTCTTGTTGTTCCGGCAATATCCGTAACGATCGCGCTTTCGTGTCCGGAGAGCATATTCAGGACAGAAGATT
>JAEEKC010000307.1 GCA_016282215.1 Lachnospiraceae bacterium | reverse complement strand
CGGTTTGAAAAGGATATGACAGGGAAAAAAGTCCTGATCACGGCAGGCGCCACCATGGAATCCATCGATCCGGTGCGCTACATCACCAATCATTCTTCAGGCAAGATGGGGGCGGCCCTGGCGCAGGTTGCCATGCAAAGAGGCGCAGAGGTGACGCTGATCAAAGCCAATACCACCTGCGAGATCCCTTACTTTGTGAAAGTGGTTAATGTGAAAAGTGCCCGGGATATGTTTGAGGCGGTCAGGGCTGTGGCCGGCAGCATGGATATCATCATCAAGGCGGCAGCCGTAGCGGATTATACACCGGCCCAAGTGGCAAATGAAAAAGTCAAGAAAGCAGACAGCGATCTTTCCATTCCGCTGAAACGGACGGCAGATATCCTCGGTTATCTCGGAGAGAACAGAAGGACAGGGCAGGTGCTCTGCGGTTTTTCCATGGAAACGGAAAATATGCTGGAAAACTCCAGGGCAAAACTGACCAAAAAACGGGTGGATATGATCGTTGCCAATAATGTCAAAGTCCAGGGAGCCGGTTTCGGCACGGATACCAACGTGGTGACGCTGATCACAAAAAAGGGCGCCGAGCAGTTGCCTATCATGAGCAAGGACGAAGTAGCGGGAAAGATTTTGGACAAAATCCTGACACTGAAATCCGGTGACGCTGAGGATGAAGTGATCGTAACGAAGGCGGAAAACCCGGCAAGCGACGCGGCGGATGAAACGGCAGAGGATGCGGAAAAAGATGAAACCGGAGTTACTGCAGACGCAGAGCAGGAGAACGCATCACAGGAGTCGAATTAGAAAACAAACTTGTCAGAATGAAAGATTGATCATGAGAATAAAGAAATGAGATCAGATATGATCATATAGACGACAGGGAGTACAGATAAACCGGATCAGAAGCAGGAATAGAGTATGAAAAAGATCATCATGTTTGAAGGTGATATTGAAACCCAGGGCTATTTTTCCAGACAGATGGCCGCAAAGCTTCGGGACCTCGGACATGAAGTCTATCTTTATGACCTCGAAAAGCCCTGGAAAAGTTCATCGGAAATGCTGCGCTTTTATGAGCGGCATAATACAGTGGTGCTGGCCTTCAATTTTCACGGCATGTGCCAGGAAACCCAGTTCATCGATGAAGAGCGGCAGGTCTATATCTGGGACGATCTGCAGATCCCCTGCCTTAATATCCTGGCCGATCATCCCTATTATTACTATCAGCTACTTGCGCAAAGGCCGAAATACTATGTGCAGTTGTCCATTGACCTTGGACATCAGGCATTTATGGAGCGGTTCTTTCCGGAAATCCGGTTAGGACCGTTTTTGCCGCTTGCGGGGACGAAACTAAGCAACGCCGAGGAAGATAAATATGTGAAAGATGCAGCGGCAGGATTTTGCGGGGAGGAAAACGGCGAAAGACCATACAAACCTGTTTCAAAGCGCAGCATCGATATCCTGTTTACCGGAAACTATGCCGGTCCGGAGCGGTTTGAAAAATACATCACAAGGATCGATGATGAATATACAGCCTTTTATTACGGCATCATAGATGACCTTCTGGCAAATCCCTCCCAGACCGTGGAAGAAGTGGTGGAACGCCATATGCGGCGCGAGATCACGGATCTGACGGAAAGTGATCTGAAAATGACCATGCAGAACATCACCTTCATCGACCTCTATGTCAGATACCATGTCAGGGGCGAAGTGATCAAAACCCTGTGCGACGGCGGCATACAGGTGCAGGTCTACGGCGATAAATGGAATGAGCTCAAGCTTTCCCATCCGGAAAACCTGATTGACGGAGATTCCATCTTTTCGGCCGAATGCCTGCAGAAGATCTGCGACAGCAAAATCTCCCTCAACGTCCTGCCCTGGTTTAAGAACGGCCCCCATGACCGGATCTTCAATACCATGCTGAACGGCGCCCTGTGCCTGACAGATTCCAACCTTTGGCTCGATACAATACTAAAGGACGGAGAAAACTGCAGGCTCTACGACCTCAGGAGCTTAGGAAACCTGCCTGATATGGTCCGCGAGATCCTGTCGGATGAAGAAAAGATGCAAAACATCGCAGATGCCGGATACCAGCTCGGAACAAAGCACACCTGGGGAGAGCGTATGTGCGAACTGTCTCAGTGGATCGAGAATGAATTGTAGAAGATGAGTCACGCAATAAACCGATGAGTCACGCCGCAGGTGTTTTTTCAGAAAAACCTTCGGAGCGAAGCGACGTCAGGAATTTTCTGAGAAAACACGGAGGCGGGACGGCGTAAATAATTTGAAAAAATATGAAAAATCACAGCAAAACAATGGAATCCGACAACATGATAGACCTCAAAAACCTGACACTGGATGAACTGACCGCCTTCTTAAAGGATCTGGGCCAGCCGTCCTACCGCGCAAAGCAGATGTACGCCTGGATGCACCAGAAACTGGCGGCCGGTGTGGACGAGATGACCAATCTGCCCAAAAGCCTGCGCGATCAGCTGAAAAACGAGACAGCATATACCTACCTGCAAAAAAGAGAGCACCAGATCTCGCAGATCGATGGCACACAAAAGTTTTTGTGGGAGCTGTATGACGGACAGATGGTGGAAAGCGTCTGGATGCCCTATCATCACGGAAACAGCGTGTGCATCTCATCCCAGGCGGGCTGCCGCATGGGCTGTAAATTCTGTGCTTCCGGCATCGGCGGCCTTGTAAGAAACTTAAGCGCTGCGGAAATGCTCGATGAGATCTACAAAATGAGCGCGGCAAATGGGGAAAAAGTCAGCAATGTGGTGGTCATGGGAACCGGCGAACCGCTGGATAACTATGAGCAGATCCTGCGGTTCCTTCATATGCTTACCGATGAAAACGGTCTGAACATCAGTCAGCGCAATGTGACGATTTCAACCTGCGGCCTGGTGGATCAGATCCGGCAGCTGGCAGAAGAAAAACTGCAGATCACCCTTGCGATCTCCCTGCATGCGGCTTTTGATGAAAAGAGAAAGAAGATCATGCCCATCGCTTATAAGTACAGTATAGATCAGCTGGTGGAAGCGGCAGCCTATTATGCCCAAAAAACAGG
>JAEEKC010000306.1 GCA_016282215.1 Lachnospiraceae bacterium | reverse complement strand
CTTTCAAAAAAATATTCGCTCCAGGTCGTCGACAGGATCATCAAAAGCGCCACCAGATGGACGATGGGGATCCAGCCGCAGATCACGCCGATGATGCGCATCTTGATGCCCAGCTGCACCGAGGTCAGATAGACCATGATGATGCCGGCCCAGAAGATGATCACCTCCGCGAGAATGGTCAAAAGGATCCGCACCCAGCCATCCTTAAAAGTCTGTATAAACCCGTTCCCTGCGATAGAACGGATCAAAAGAATGCCGGCAATCAGTGCAATCAGCAAAAATACGGTAAGACAAAAACTGCCGAAGGCGAGCACCGCCAGTCTGGCTTTTGTGATCGGTTTTTCTGTCCGTTTGTCGTTCATGATTGTCTCCCTCATTCAATAACTAAGTTCTTTTCTACTTCCCTCAAAACTTCTTTCAACACTTCGATATTCGTATATACATCCTCCGTCTCCAGGGAATGATTGGCGTCCGGCACCCTGTGCCATTTCAATCCCTTATCCTTGCAAATTCTCTCGATCTCATCCGCATTTGCAAAAGGGTCTGCCGTGCCGAAAAAAGCAATCCCGTTGCCCTCCTGCACAAACTCTGCAAACGATGCAATGGGCGTCAGATAAACCTGCTTTGCCGGAATGCCCTGCTGCTTTGCAATGGCAGCGGCGATCACCGTTCCGTAGCTTTTGGAGATAAAAATGATATCCTCATATGCCGAAAAATCCGTTTCTGCCAGTCCGGCCATGGCAGTATCAATGCCCTGCCCCAGCAGCGTCTGCAGCTTTTCAGGATTTTTCAGCGCCTCTTTTCCGCCTTTGATATTCCGAAAATCCAGCCGGACCGATTCATATCCGTACTTTGCCGCCAGCTTGGATGCATAGTATAAAAGCGGCCTGTCCGTTGTATATCCGATCCCCGGAAACATGACTGCGAGTTTTTTCATAGGTTAACGTCTCCTGATCTGTCACCGATTTATGACTTTCATCATTTCTATCATATATCAGTGTCTATAAATCCCTGTAAATTTTGATTATACATCATTTTGAATATACTTAGAACACCGAATACATATTTTTCATCGCATTTTCTTCCGATTTGCATGAAAAATCCCGGCACCAGAGTGATGCCGGGGTTTTTCATATCAAAATCTCGATAGCTATTATATCTATCAACAGATATCCTTCAATTGATAACCAAGTATTAGCTAACCATTCCTTATATCAGCATATATCCTTTAATTGATAACCAAGAATTCGCCAATCATTTCGTGTCTCAACAGATATCCTCTTTGAGGACATCGATCACGCTACCCTGCCGCATGGCCGGTGCTGCGATCAGCATGCCGATGCCAACGACAACGAACACGCCAGTGGCTGCCAGCAGGTAGACCGGAAGACTCAGTTCAAAGGCCACGGTGGGCGCTGAGAGGTTTTTATACATCATGAAACTGAGCAGCGCGGATACGGGAAGCCCGATCAACAGCGCCCGGATACCAATTAAAAAGGTTTCCAGAAAGAGCATCTTGGAAAAGCCCCGGTCCGTCATTCCCACGGATTTATACATGGCAAACTCTTTTTTCCGAAGCTGCATACCGGTGGAAATCGTATTGATAATATTTGCGATCACGATCAGCGCGATCAGGAACACAAAACCGTACATAACGGTCTTCAGCACCGTGATCAGGGTTTTCATGATGATCAGTTCGCTTTCGATATCGCTGGAAGATGTGTTGTGATAACCGTCAAACTCCAGGATTTCCGCTGCCTTTTTCTGCACCGCCTCATGGTCTGCGCATTGCAGTCCGAAGGTACATTGCAACTCTGCGCGATCCACATTTTTCACATATGCCTCATGGAACTTTGACACCGGCACATACACTGAAATACTGCCCTTGGGCGACAGTTTGTATTCATCGATCCCGTCATCCCAGGAAACAAAATCCGTGATGGTTACCGCCGGCGGGTTGCCCTTCGGATCATCATAGAAAAGTCTCTGTCCTAAGATCCCGTCATTGAACACTGCCTTCTTCGACTTTTTGTGATTATAGTTGTTCAGCAGCACGCCGCAGAGCGTATCCCCGAAGTACTTTGCATCATCAATACCGTTCTTTTCGCAGATCTGCCGGAAAGTTTCATCCTCCACAGGAATGACCCAGATGGAAGGATCTCTTTCAAACAGTCCCTGATAGTTCTTTGTCAAAAATGCGGGATCCCGGACTGCCTCATTGGGTGTGATCCGCGGCTTACCCTCTTCATCGGTTTTTAAAAAGCTAAAGGAGATCATTTCCGCCACATAGATGTTGCTGACGCCGTCAATCCTGCTAAGGTCTTCCTTCAGCCGGTCCGCTTCATCCAGGGCTGCCGATGCAAATACCTGGAAGGGAATCTCGATCTCATAGGCGTTGGCTTTGTTAAACAGATCCATGAAGTAAAAACTGCATAAAAACATGATAATGGAAACCGCCATGGAGATGGTAATGACCGTACCCTTCTCTCCGTTCCGGCGGCTGTTCTTCGATGCCAGCTCGCCTTCATAGCCAAAGAGCAGACGCACCAGTGGAAATACCCGAAGTCTCTTTGCTTTCAGTTTAATGTCGTTGCTCTGCCTGAGTGCCTCGATGGGCGTGATCTTCGATGCCCGGATCGCCGGCAGCAGAGAAGAAAGCAAAATGGTCAGGCCGGCAAAAAAGATCACCAGCAAAATGATCAGCGGATGGATCTTCACAGGAATGTTCTGCATGGAAACGCTGATCCCTCTGACCATCTTGGAGTCGATGATCAAGGTTCCGACAAAGCGCAGGGTTGCAAAGCATCCCAGAAGCCCTACCAAAAAGCCGATGGGAATGCCGATGAGTCCCATTAAAAATCCTTCGTAGTACACGGATGCCCGTTTCTGTTTTTTGGTAGCTCCGACGCTTGCCAGCATGCCGAGATATTTCATCCGCTCCGTCAGTGACATGGCAAAGGTATTGTAGATCATGATTACAGAGGATACGATGATGATGGCAAGGGCAAGCCCCATGAGGCGGAAGACCGCTTTCACTGTATTGTAAGGAAGGTCAAAAGCAAAAATGCTCATCAGGTATTCCGTATTGATCTCCGATAATTTCGCGCCTGCATTTTGAGTGATCTCATCTATGGTATGCACAGACCATACATCCGGTTTTTTCAGGGTAATAAAGGTTTTATTTTCCGCCGGCAGATTCCCGCTTTTGATCCCCCGCAGGATCCGGAAACTGCTTGTGGGTTTATTTTCATGAAGGATAGCAGTTACCTTGCAGGTACATACTTCCTTTGCGGTAAATGACTCAGCTGACCTGTAGGCGCCTGCCAGATAAACGATTTTTCCCTCTTCCATGATCGAGCGGTATCCCTGCGTAAAGGTAAGCTCATCTCCGATTCCGATGGTCAGTCCGTTCTCCTTCAGGAGTTTTTCTTCCACCGCGATCTCGTCTTCGCTTTCCGGAAGTGTCCCTTCATAATCACAGGTTACCATCTGGATCAGGTTTTGATGATCTGCATGATAGATATTGCCGACCCGAAGCCGGTCGCTGGCACCTGTATCCATCTGAAAACCGCTGATGGTCAGATCGTCATTTGCAACACCCGTCATCTCGATCCGGGAGTCATTTTTCATATACGAAAGGACCTCGTCGTCCGCATCTTCATAGATGGCCTGCCAGTTCCCATCAGCAATGATGGATACATCTGCCACAAAACTGAACACCGAATAAATTCCGGTCAGCATGGCTGTGATCAGCGCAGTAGCGGCGACAATACCAAACACCGTGATGATGGTCCGTTTCATATTGTTTCTGATATGTTTTACGGTAAGAGTCATCATGATATTCATACGTCTCTCACCTCATCTTTCGTAATCTGTCCGTCCTCGATGGTGATCACCCGGTCGGCAGAAAGTGCGATCCTCTCATCATGGGTGATGATGATCACGGTCTGGCCTGCTTCTTTGTTGAACTTACGAAGGAGCGCGATGATCTCCTTACTGTTTTTGGAGTCCAGGTTTCCTGTGGGCTCATCCGCCAAAAGCAGCGCCGGATGATTGATCAGCGCCCTGCCGATGGAAACCCTCTGCTGCTGTCCGCCGGAAAGTTGGTTGGGCAGATGGCGGAGCCTGTCACTTAAACCTAACTTTTCCACCAGTTCCTGCAGTGTTTTTTGATCCGGCTTTTTCTTTTCCAATAAGATAGGCAGCGTCATATTCTCTTCCACTGTCAGGATGGGGATCAGGTTGTAAAACTGATAGATCAAACCAATCTGGCGTCTGCGGAAGATGGCAAGATTTGTTTCATTTAAAGCAGCGATATCTGTTCCGCTGATCAGAACCTGTCCCGAGGTAGGTCTGTCAACGCCGCCGAGAATATGCAGCAGCGTGGATTTGCCGGAGCCGGAAGGACCGACGATGGCAACGAACTGCCCTTTTTCCACGGTAAAAGAAACATCCTTTAGGGCATCGACCCTGGTTTCTTCTTTTCCGTATGTTTTGCATAGATTTTTGATTTCCAGTATGTTCATGGTATTTTTCCTTCCCTTCAAAACTGCAACACAAGTTGCAATCTGATCAGTAATCTCTATCTCAAGATCAAAACCATCCTTGTGCCGGCCGGACACGGTTTTGTATCTTGCGACAATACCATCATAAGCTTCTTACCTTACGATCCGGTGAATATTTCATTACAGTTTTGTCACCTAGATAATTGTTTTGTAAAACCGGATCTCAAACGTGCTTCCCTTCCCGGGCTCGCTGGTAACCAGGATCCTGCCATGCTGCTTATCCATAATCGTCTTTGAAAGAGCCAGGCCGATGCCGACACTTTCTTTGCCTGTGGTCTTACCACGGTAAAAGCGTTCAAAGATATGCTGCAGATCCTCCGGGTCGATACCGCTACCGGTATCTTGTACCTTAACCGCGGAATAGATATTCGTATCCTCAGATGTGATTGTAAGCATGCCGCCTTCATCGGTATGCTCGATGCAGTTTTTCACAATATTACGGATCGCTTCCACCGACCAGTTTTTATCGCACTTGACCTGCATATCCTTCGTCTCATCAATCAGGGTAATGTTTTTAAGATCCATCAATACCATAAAAGGATCTGTCACTTCTTTGATCAGATCAGAGAGCGCAACCTTCTCTTCTTTCATCACAATGGAATCCGTATCCAGCTTTGACATGGTAAGCAGCGTCTGGATCAGCCAGTTCATTTTGGAAAGCTGCTCCGACTGGGTCTGTATGAACTCCCTTTGTTTTTCCGGATCCTCTTCTCCCTCTAACAGATCGTTCATTACCATCATGGACGTCATGGGTGTCTTTAACTGATGGCTGACATCTGCGATAAAATCAGCCAAAAACTGTTTTTCCTTTTTCAGCCGTTCCCGCTGGGAGATCAGAATGCTGCAGGTCTTTCCCACATTGCTCCGTAAGATCGAAAGTTCTCCTTCCTCGTTATCCCAAACCTCCAGATCCTCTTCGCCGCCTAAAATCCGGACCAGTCTTTCATTGATCCTTTCGATATCCCGATATCGTTTCTTTGTAAAATAAAAAAAGAGTGCTGCCAACAGACATCCCTGCAAAAGTAAGCATAGGGCAACTTTTTTATCAAACAGAAAGATTGCACTCGCCGTAAAAACAAACGTGAGTGCAAACTGCAGGATCGTCATTTTTTTCAATTCTTGGTTGATCATGTTCTTATCCTTTTATCTTTCATATTTCTGCTTCATAACTTTGTTTCTGACATCGGTTTTCACTACTATCCGGCATCATATTTCCTTATTCTTTAAACAGTTCTCATCTACCATATCAAAACATCTGTGGATTACTAAATAATCAGTCCATTTCATATGTCTGATTCCATAGCTTAGTTCACCAAATATCCAAGCCCTCTCACCGTCTTGATCACTATGGGATTTGTAGGATCATCCTCAATCTTATCACGCAATCTCTTGATATAAACGGTCAGCGTATTATCATTGACAAAATCACCCCGGACATCCCACATTTCCTCTAAGATCTGACTGCGGGAAAGGACTTTCCCACGGTTTTGGCACAAAACCAGAAGCAGTTTATACTCCATGGCGGTCAGCTCCAAATCCGTCATTTTTCCGCTTTCCGAATCTGTCATTTTCAGAACCTTTGCTTCATTTAAACGGATTATGACATTACCGATATGAATTTCCGGATCTGACGAAGATACCTTCGTTTTTCCCGCGCGGCGCAGGACAGTTTTGATCCGGGCCATCAATTCCTTGACACGGAAGGGTTTGCAGATATAATCATCCGCGCCGATCTCTAAGCCCATGACCACATTGACCTCATCATCATAGGCAGTCAGGAAGATCACCGGCACGTCTTCCGTCTCCTTGATCTTTTTGCACACATCGATGCCGCTGCCGTCCGGCAGATTGATATCGAGAATGGCAAGGGCGAAGGTATCCTTTTGAAACATATCATTTGCTTCTTTTACGCTGGCGGCATGGGTTACCTCATAGCCCTCTTTTTCCAGAGAATACTTCAGTCCCATGGAAATTCCCGTATCGTCTTCCAGTAAGAAAATCTTCATTGCTGTCACCTGATCTGTTTGATTGAATTACTTTATCGGCATCATAGCATATATACGACAGGAATTGTGTTACAGTTTTGTCACAATACGTTCAGTTTTAGTACGGTAAACAGATTCTCGATGCATTCTCCGTCACTCTCTCCACCCAGAACTGTGGGTTTTAAGTATATGAAATTGAATTGCATTTAAAACTCCTTTATCTGGTTATCATGAAAATAATGCAGCAAAAGCGGTACAACCCCATCATAGTTATCCTCCTGCAGGATCCGGTCCTGGGTGCTCCACCCTTTATCCGCTACTTTTTCTGCTGTCTCGGAATACTGCTCAAGGGGGTGCTCGTCTTTCTCGTAGTTAGCAATTGCTAACTTTCTTGCGTATGCCTGATCGATGCCGACCTGCGGATCGACTTTGATCTGACTGTCATATCTTGCGATCGCCTCATCCTTATCATAGACTTCCATGAGTTTCGACTGATAGGCATTGTCCACATACCCATAGGTATAGAGATAACCGGCAAGGCGGATACGCGGATCGTCACTTTTTGCGCAGGCCAGAAACTCGATGAAATTTGCTTCGTTTTCGCGGTAGAATCCCTGATGATGGGAAGACTCATGAGCATAGAGCGCCGGATAATACAGATCTGTAATATACTGATTGCAGGTAACTTCCAGCGTATAGGGATAGGTATAGCCGCCGATATCCATCCAGTCAAGCACGTCCGAACAAAGCGCCGCCTTCATAGGCGGATAATATCCTTTCAGCCGGGGATATTCTGCGCTGAGCGCATTCATGGAGGCGGCGATTTTTTCCTCCGCCTCTTTTCTATCCAGTAAAATGATATTGCCTTCTTCGTCGCGCGGGACATCGCCTGCGGCTTCGTTTAAGTTTTGCGTCACGAAATTTCGCAGGATCTCATATTCCGCCAGGCTATATTCACGCTCCGAAAACTTTCCTTCTCCCAGCACGCTGCTTCGCATGGGAAGGGACCAGTTCAATGTATAAAGGAGAAGAACCGTGACAAGAATACAAAGCATGCTTTTTGCATAGACAGCGGTAAAAGATGCATACTTTTTTTGCTTTCGAAGAAAGATCAAAAGTATGCAAAAGATGACCAGCAAAGCAAGCAAAGCCGCCGCCAGATACATCAGGATCTCTCCGGCCACAAAAGGCATTTTCGACCAGAGAAATCCGAATATATCCGCCAGAAATCCGTACACCGTTTCTGCGTACAGATCACAAAGGGGCCACGCAAAGCCCGCCAGATTCAATATCAGTGTGGTAATAAAAACAGTCAGAGAATACTTTTTCACTTATATTCTTTTTCAATTCAATACTATTTCAATTCAGTTCTTTCTCAGATCATTTGATCTTTACGCCCTTACCCTGTCCCTTTTTCTTCAGAAGTTTTTTATACTTGTTCTTCTGTTTCTTTGACAGTTTCGGAAGCTTGATCACGGCTTTTTTGTGGATGCCCTTGAAGGCATTTTTGCCTACGCTTTTCAGTTTCTTTGACTTGATCTGAATGGTCTTCAGTAAGCCGCAGCCCTTAAAAGCTTTGCTGCCGATCTTAGTAACATTTTTTCCGATCACGACTTTTGTAAGCTTGCTGCAGCCCCTTCCTGCATTTGCTGCAACAGCCGTCACCTGAAAGGTCCTGCCGGCAATCTTCACGGAAGCCTTGATCGTAGCCTTGGTATCCTCCCGGTTATAAGGTCCCACATACTCTGCGGTACCGCTCTTAAACTTACCCTTCTTAAATACCATCTTGGTGATCCGGTACTTACTGCCGGTGGCTTTGTCCGCGATCGCCATGTCCTTTTTCAATTCTTCGGGCTTCAGGGTTTCTGCAATGGCAAACTTGTTTCCGTCGGGATCGGTTAAGGTCCTGCCGTCTTCGGAAATGACACCGGCGCCGGGCTCGGCCTGACCGTCAGCGGGTTTATCCCCGCCGGACTTTTGGCCATCGTCCGTTTTGCTGCCATCTCCCTTCGGATCCGTTTTCGCATCCTCGGTTTTTTTGATTTGGAACGTCCGAGTGACCGATCCTTTGTAAGTTCCCATTCCGGATATGGTCATCGTGGCTTCTCCGGGTTCAATATTTTTTTCATACTTAACTGTATAGTCAGTTCCTTCAACCAGCTCTTTTCCGCCCAGCGTTACCGTGATCTTCTGCCTGATTTCGCTTCCCGTATAGGTTTTATCCACGATTCCCGTTACAACGGCTTTGGCAAGATCGGTCTCTCCCACATCCCCGCCGGTGTAATTCTCCCTGATCACAAATGTGACCGTAATGGTTCCGGTATAATTACCCTCTCCCGTTATTTTCACAGTCGCTTCACCGGGCTGGATATTATTTTCATATGTAACCTTATAATCGGTTCCTTCCGTCAGTTCATATCCGTCTAACTGAACCGTAACATTTTGCAGGATTTCAGAACCGGTAAATATCTTGTCTATAACGCCAGTCACATCAGCGGATTCTATATTGATCTTTTCGCCCTGCTCAAGTTGTCCTAAGAAAATCGTATGATTACTATCAATTCCACTCCATTCTATGGGTGTCTCACTGCCATTTACAATAACTCTGGTATCATTCTCGATCCCCTTAGAGTTTGTCCCGTAAACGGCTCCCAGACCTTTGTTGTTTTGTTCACCATTGATCAGATTCTTGATATAAGGCAATGCTTTTACCGCATAATACGTTCCTCCCACAAAAGTGTCCGTGGACATCGCATGATAACCCTCACCGTCAGAGGATTCAAGCCACTGCGATTTTGGCAGCTTCACGCTATAGCTGTCGTAGCCGAGGTCTTCAATTCCTTCTACTTGCAGACTGTGATCCAGCCCTACATAGAATCTGCAGGTTACCTCCTCGGGTTTTAAGCCGGCCTGCAGGTTTCTGCCAATAGAAAAAGTCAGATCCGTAATCTTGCTCCAAACCGGATATACCGTTCTGAT
This sequence comes from Lachnospiraceae bacterium, assembly GCA_016282215.1. GTDB lineage: Bacteria > Bacillota > Clostridia > Lachnospirales > Lachnospiraceae > RGIG7926. The sequence goes on along the minus strand of JAEEKC010000306.1, from coordinate 3,435 downwards.
ACGAAGCTCGTCAGGTTTGCAGCTGATCAACTCTGTTTTGATTCCCTCTGTAGAAATCATAAATGTACTGTTCTCGGCCAGATACTCATCGCCCGGGAAAATATTATTTCCCGTCGGTTCCAAAATATAATCGACCATATATCCGCTTCCTGGCCAAACCTTCCACGCCCCGTTATTATAGTCGTAAGCAAACCAGCCGTCGCTGCTTCTCCATTGCATCCCATTATGCCGTGTCGTATCATCTTTCTTCGCAGAAAGCCGATACGTAGTATCCCCCATAACTGCCGTATATGGCGCAAGATCACCTTCTACCAGTGGTTTGGGCAGATCGATCGTAACCATTGGGATCGTCGGCACTTTATAGGTATAAACCAGTGTAATACCATCACTTGCATCTGTCTGTTCAACGGGTTCCATATCAACACCGTCCAGTGTCCACCGCACCTTCTTTGCAAACTTGTATGAAAAACCATTTCCCTTCGCAGCCGTCAACCGGATCTTCATCTGGTATTCACGGCCTGGTATAACCTCGTAATCACTGATATCATCAGAGTTTAGAATTCGATTCGACGTAACATCCTTCCAGCACACGCCGTTCCGCCAATACTCTCCTGAGGGATTGTAGCTTGTATCCTTTTGATATCGGATAATGCCATTATTCGTTTTGGCCTCCTTCTCATAAACCTTAATGTTATCCCAGTTGGCAGCCTGCAGAGTTCCGTCTGTCAGAATATATCCGCCGGAAGTAGCGGCTGTCAGAGAAACGCTGCTGATCTCGTTTCCGATCACGGCCGAGGTCCATAAATTCACATTTGTTTTATCATATAATGTCTTCGTTTTGCTATTCAACACATCAAAATAATTGACATCGATATGATCATCAACATGACTGGGGGTTTTCAGCGTAAACTTCAGCCATTCACCTCCCCGGATGATGGCACGGGATTTTTCCCTGTGGTTTTTCAGTTCCTTCCACTGCTCCCATACCCAGTCCGATACCACCGGCAGGATCTCAGCTACATACACATAATCCTTTTCAAACACATCATCGGGTGATACAAGCTGCCAGTTCGTGGTGCCCACCTTACAACGATGCCATGTTTGACTGATGTCCAGATCATTCTTGGTCTTCAGATCAAAGGTAGATACATGCACCTTCAGATCACCGACTCGCTTCCCTTCTTCGGGATCATGCATGGAAACTTCTACGCCATCATGCTGAAATGTTTTCTGACATTTGATCTTGACCAGCACGGCAGAAAGACGGTCTCCATTGTAGCCGATCGGTTCCACGAATATTACATCACCTGCTTCACAATCCGGGATATCCATCAACTTGACAGAATACTTGCTTATGTCTGTCGGCATTTCATAGTCGCTGCTTTTGCTGAGTTTCAGCGCTACATACAGATAGTAACGGTTTTCCGTATAATAAGTGGATTTGGTATCCGGATCATAACGGGAACCCGCAAAGGTATCAAACTTCTCACCGTCAGCCAGTTTCTTTTCCTTGGTGATTTCTTCATCCCAGTTCCGCCTGGTCACGGTTTGTTTGGTCCATTTGTATCCCTTTTCCACACCTTCCCAGTTACTGTAATCCGTGGCAACTATAACGCTGCTTCTGATACGGTTCGTGCCATACGGTTTTTTTTCATTAGGCGTGCCGTCATAATAAATGATGACTTCTTCGAGTTCCTTCGCCTTTGCACTCAGCACCTGCGCATTCGCAAATCCTGACAGGATCAATACCGCCAGAAAAAGACGCATGAATGATTTCAACAGTTTCCTTTTGTGTTCCATTGCTGCCTCCTTATGTATATATCTGATCATTAAAAAAATTATATCATATTTCATATTCGAATTGCTTACTGCTTCTTCACCTGCAGCTCGGCGATCGATACATAGTGCTTTACTAGAAAACGCTCCGGTGCATTTTCACGAAGCATTTCCATATGCTCACGATCCCACACTTCCAGATCCGCCGGCGACATCGACGCACCGACACCTCTGCAGGCGCGCATTCTCCCATGCCATCCTTCCCTTGTAAACGGAATATCCACACGGAATTCTTTCTGTGATAACAGATCAAACTCCTCCAAATATTGCTCAGGCACCCAGACCGGATGCACCGTATCACCATATGCGGTCCAGCTGGGATTGATCTTTAAAATGATCTCCTCACTTTTTCCTGCCACCGGATCTTCATAGGGCAGCCATCCCATATACAGGATCAGGAATTTGCCGCCGGGTTTCAGCATTTTTGCAAAACTGTGGGATGTGATATTGTGATCAAAATACCAGATACACTGGCACGCCGTGATCACATCAAATGTATTCTCGGGAAAATCCACCTCTTCAGCTTTTGCTGCAAAAAACTCGATCTCCATGCCGGCTTCCTGCGCAAGGCGCCTGGCCTGTTCGATCTGGTTTTCGGCAATATCCGTCCCGGTCCAGCTGGCACCATACATATACATGTTTCTCGGAAGCACGCCGGTTCCTGTGCCGATATCCAATACCTTCTGCCCGTCCCGGCAAAGTCCGAGATTTAAAATATAATCATAAAATTCCTCCGGGTAGATATCCCTGTATTTTGCATAATCCGAAGAAGTCTTTCCCCAGTCAAAGGCTTTCCCTTTATCGATATCCTGAATGATCATCTTATTTTCCCTACTTTATTTATCAGTCGTTTTCAGCTCTATATTTTCAGATCGGGCTTTATGCTATCTATCAGTCCATTTCGACTCCGTCTTTCTATGCCAGAGTTTACGTTTTCCGTATATCTGCAGCTCCTGTGAATCAAAACAGATGTCAGGTCCACTTCAGTTTTGCGTTTCCGATCACCTTTTTGGTAAACAGCTTCTTATACTTACTCTTTTTGCTCTTCGGAAGATAAATGCAGGCTTTCTTCGCCAGATTTTTGAAAGCACCGTTTCCGACCTTTTTCAGCTTTTTGGATTTCACCTTCACAGTTTTGATCTTCTTGCATCCCTTGAAAGCATTTTTCGCGATCCTTGTCACATTCTTTCCGATGGTAACGGTTTTCAGTTTTTTGCATTTACTGAAAGCGCCGGAGCCGATCTCCGTTACTTTCATGACTTTGCCGCCGACTGTAACGGTAGCAGGAATGGTAACGGAAGTAACCTTCGTATCTGCAGGTGCCGTGAAACTGACGGTATCCTCTGCAGTCACGGTATAATCCGTGCCGTCCTCCTGTACGACTTCACCGATCTTTGCCGGCTGCGAACTGTCTGATCCACCTGTGTTTCCGGAGCCGCCGGCGTTTTCTGATCCACCTGTATTTCCGGACCCACCGGCATTTCCGGACCCGCCGCTGCCGGATCCGCTCTGTTCGCTTTCTTTCGTCTTTACGATCAACTTTGCGGTCACTTCAAAATGCTTCGTTCCGGAATCGGTGGGAAAACCGTATGATGTCGT
>JAEEKC010000305.1 GCA_016282215.1 Lachnospiraceae bacterium | reverse complement strand
TCCTATGTCATCTGCGTGTTCATCATGATGATGACCGTCAGGGTTTCCCTGGCGCTGATGATACTTGCACTGATGCCGATAGCAGCCTGCCTGATCATATATTTCCAGAAAAAACTCGTGATCTTAAACCGCAGGGTCCGGGAGATCAATTCCAGGATCACGGGGAATTTCAACGAAGGTATCATGGGCGCCAGAAGTATCAAGACGCTTGTGGTTGAGGACAGGATACAGGAGGATTTTGAGCGGGACTCGGAGGATATGCGCGTTACATCCGTGCGCACTGGAAGGACGAGAGCTTTGTTTACATCGACGGTGACGATGATGAGTGCCTTTGCGCTCGCGATCGCATTGTGGCAGGGCGGTCAGCTGACATCACAGAGACTGATGATGATCGGGGCTCTTTCAGTATTCCTTTCCTACTCGCTCTACCTGATAGAGCCGATACAGTTCCTGATCCAGACCGTGTCTGCGCTCATCGAGGTACAGGTCAATATCGAACGGCTGACGAGACTGCTTGATACACAGTCCGATGTGGCAGACTCACCTGAAGTAATAGAAAAATACGGAGACACCTTCAACCCGAAAAAAGAGAATTGGGAAAAACTATACGGAGATGTGGAATTCGAGGATGTGTCCTTCAGGTATCCTGACGGCGAGGAGCTTGTACTGGAACACTTTTCTTTAAAAGTACCACGCGGGACAAATGTTGCCATCGTAGGGGAGACGGGTGCAGGTAAATCGACACTGGTCAATCTTGTATGTCGTTTCTTTGAACCGACGGAAGGCAGAGTCCTGATCGACGGCAGGGACGCAAGAGACCGGTCGCAGTTGTGGCTTCATTCCAACATCGGCTATGTGCTCCAGACACCTCATCTGTTTTCGGGGACCGTCAGGGACAATCTGCGGTACGGGAAACCTGACGCTTCTGATGATGAAATATGGGAGGCGCTCCGTCTTGTTTCGGCAGACTCTGTTGTGAAAAAAATGGATAAGGGTCTCGACAGCGAAGTAGGTGAGGGCGGTGATATGCTCTCGACCGGGGAAAAACAGCTTTTGTCTTTTGCAAGGGCGATACTGGCAGATCCTCGTATTCTGGTCTTAGATGAGGCAACCAGTTCTATCGATACGGTGACAGAGAAGGAAATACAGGATGCGATCAAAACGGTGATCAGGGGACGGACCAGTTTTGTGATCGCACACAGATTAAGTACCATAGTGGATGCGGATGTGATACTGGTGGTAGAGGACGGAAAGATCACGGAGCAGGGCACCCACAGTCAGCTTATGCGTGCCCGGGCCGGCTACTACGAACTTTATACCAGACAGTATGAGGATATGGCGGCGGATACGGTCACGAAAAGCGTACAGTGAAATGAAAATAGTTACCTTTTTTCGCAGGAAGATTTGATATTGGCAGGTTGAAACAAACCCGGAATTTGCAATGAGGTATGGAAAGAGATGATCACAGGATTACATCATATTTCAACGAATCAAAGAAAAACAGTTTTCATCATGATGATCCTTATGCTGGCAGTAATGCTGAGCGGCTGCGGTCAGTCAGAGGAAGAGACAGCGTCCAGGATGGAAAAGGCGGAAAAACTACTGAATGAAAAGTACGGAGAGAATTTTGTTGTAACGGAGTATCTTGGTGATAATTCGAGATACAAAACCTTTAATGTGGAAGCATATGCGACGGCGTATCCAAATCTTAAGTTTGATGCGATCGTAGATTTCGAAGGGGAGGGGATGCAGGATTCTTATGTCGCCAAAAGAGTATCAGCGAAAGTAACAGAGGCGATGGAGAATGCGGTCAGCGATATGTCGTGCAGCCATTTTATTTATGTGGCGCCGCTGGAAACGCAGTCAACGATGAATAATCCCGATGCCGGAGTGGAAGAGTTTATAGAGAATCATAAAAAGAAGGATTTTATGGTTTATCTGTATATCGATCAAAGTGAAGCCGAAACGGACAGGATCAATGATTGCATGGGAAAAATAGCGAAAACCATAGATTGCACAAGCGGCTATATCACATTGTTCTTAACGGATCCGGACATGATGGAAGAAGTGAAAGAATATGCGGATACGCAACGGTTTTTCCGGGGCTCTTATAAGGACATGACAACCGAAGATCTTGTCGGATCGTTTCGATTCGAAAACGGAGTGATGCAGCAGCCTATGGAAGAGCTGGAAGAGAAAATGGACAACCGATGAAACAAAAGGGTGTATGGTGCTGAGAATGAAAATGGAAAGGAATTATGTATGGCGTGACTGAATCACCCAAGGGGGATGATATGAGCATAGAATTGAAAGCAGTAAAACGGGATGATATTGAAACTGTCTGGAAAATGCAGATCGAGGCGTTTTCTGACCTTTTACAGAAGTATCAGGATTATGATATAAGCCCCGGGGCGGAGGGCATGGATAAGGTGATGGCACGGTTTGAACAGCCCTGGACAACGTACTATTTTATTATGCATGGGGATGAAAAGGTAGGCGCAATTCGCGTTGTTGATAAAAAAGACGGGAGCAGGAAGCGGATTTCACCTGTTTGGATCATGTCTGAGTATCGAAATAAAGGTTATGCCCGGCAGGCCATTCTTGAAGTTGAAAAGATTTACGGATCCGATAACTGGTGCCTGGATACCATATTGCAGGAGAAGGGCAATCTGCACCTGTATGAGAAACTTGGATATCATCAGACAGGAAAAGTTGAAAGGATCAATGACCGAATGGATATTGTATTCTATGAAAAAGACTGATTGGTGTAAAGTCCGGTATGTAAAGCCGGGGTGACAAACTACTGATCAGTTGGATCAGTATAAGGGCCGATATGAAAAAATGGAAATGATTATGATAAAGGCGGGTTAGTGGTATGATACATTTGGAACCGGTTACGCAGGATAATATTGAAGAATTGCTCGGGCTGCAGATAAGAAAAGATCAGCAGTCATTTGTTTCGTCTGTTGCAGAATCGCTTGCGCAGGCATATGTGTATTATGATCATGCTTATCCCTTTGGTGTTTATGAGGATGATACTGTAGTCGGTTTTATCATGATGGGTTATTACGAGATGAAGCAGTATTATACCTTGTGGAAGCTTCTTATCGATCATAGATATCAGAATAAAGGATATGGACGGCAGGCGCTTGCGTTGGGACTTGCGTATATCAAAGAAAACTTCGATCCGCCGGACATATACACCGGAGTTGCCCCGGGAAATGCAGTAGCTAAGAAATTATACAGCTCTGTTGGCTTCGAAGATACAGGCCTGATCGAATTTGGAATGGAAGAGATGAGACTGAAATATGAGGCTTAGAGAGTATAGATAGCAGAAACGGAATTTGTAGCTTTAGAATGGATTTGCAGAAGGTTACTTTCGAGGGACTTGAGCGTGGAAAAATATTGGTGTTTGAGAAGGCAGCGGAGATTGGAAACAGATGATCGAATACAGACAAGCAACCATAGAAGATGCAGAACTGCTGATTGATATTTACAATGCTTCATTTTACAGTGATTATCTGAGATATGGGGCGTGTCCGGGATACGGCAATTCGAAAGAAATGATGCAGGATTCTATCATACAGCACCCGAAACATATCATACTTTGTGATGATGAGCCTGTTGGCTGTGTTTCTTATACAAAGCTGGGCGGGGGAGTATATGAAGTCGCATGCTTGTGTGTTGTTCCCGAATATCAGGGAAAAGGAATAGGAACACAGGCAATTCAGTTTTTGAAGACTTTTCTTGATGATTGGAAGAGACTTACTTTAGTGACACCCATAGACAAGAAGGAAAATGTGAAGTTTTATACTGAAAAATGCGGATTTCATATAGAATCAACTGAAAGAGATGGCAATGTAGAACTTGCCCGGTTTGTTATGGAAAAATAGAAGTTCAAGGGTAAAGTCGGAACCTGAATATCACGCAAGAATGGCATTCCGTCTGACTCTACTCTACGTAGGTACCGTTATCAGAAAAACTGATTTAAAATCTGTACATGGAGGTGAAAGCGAATATGAACCAATATGTTACAGGCGCAGTGATTAAGGAACTGCGGGAAAAGAACAAAATGACACAGCTTCAGCTTGCGGAAAAGCTGGGGGTAAGTGATAAAAGCGTCTCAAAATGGGAAAACTCAAGGGGCCTTCCGGACATTACCCTGCTGGAGCCTATAGCTAAGGTGTTTAAGATTTCAGTTACGGAGCTG
>JAEEKC010000304.1 GCA_016282215.1 Lachnospiraceae bacterium | reverse complement strand
CTCTTCGATCTTTCCGTGATTGCGGAGCAACACCCAGAGGAATGCGCCTACCACGGCAAAGATCGCGCCGCTGGCTCCTACCGAACCAAGCACGGAACCCTTCAAAAATGCGACATACATGGAAAGTGCGCCCGCCAGGATCCCGCCCGCAAAATACAGGATCGTATACCGGATATGTCCCAGGGCGCGTTCCGTCATATCGCCCATCAAAAGAAGCATGAGCATATTACCTGTCAGATGCGCCGGATCCGCATGCAAAAACATACAGGTCAGCATCCGGTACCACTGTCCATGGCCGAGCACCATGCCAAACCGCAGGTCACCCCAGTCATACAGAGGCTCTGCGAATAGAATACAAAGCACATAACCGATCAGATTCAGTACAAGCAGCGCGTGATTAACGATGGGCCTTTGCAGAACACCCTGATAACAGAGTTTCCCGTCTACCCCGTATTCAAGCGGCGGTTCCATATATCTGCTGCCGCTGCGCGGGATCCCCATGTATTCCGTAAGCTGCTGTTTGATGCCGTAAAAATCTTCTACGCTCTGCTCCGGGATCACAATGGCATGGTGCGCCGTATCCACGATCCAGCAAAAACCGTCTTCTTTCGACAGCGCAAGCCCCCTGTCTTGATCCGGTGTTACCAGCAATGTTAAAACATGCGCCTGGGGCTGATGCGCATCCGTAAAACGCCATCTGATCTTTTCGATCTGCCTTTGATAATTCGCGGTATACTGATCCTGCAGATCCGCTCCGGCCCCTTCTGCATTCTCCGGATCGGTCACCTGCGCATCTGCGATCACGAAAACAGTTACACATCCCGGCTCAGACTGAAAAAACGCCGTCATGCCCGGCGCGTCAAAATGCAATTTCCGATATCCGGCCTCCCGGAAAAAATCTCCCAGCCAAAGTATCACTTCTTCTGTCATCATATTGTTAGCATACGCTAACTTTTAAAAAAAGTCAACCCTGCCCCGAGTCCACCTGCCGCGATAAAGAAGAGAGCAACAATCCCTTCATAGGAAGACAATAACAGTGCCATTGCAAACTGTTCTATCGTCTGCAGTTTCCACGCAAGCAGAAAGACGCCGATCAGAAAAACTGCTGCAAAAAGACCAAGGGAAAGAATATCCTTTCCGCGTTTATTCGCTGCCTCATTACTTCCTTTATTTCTTTCCGGCTCTTCATCTTCCTCTGTTGAATTCGTCATATAATTATCAGACGCCGCTTTTTCATATCCGATTTTACTCTTCCAATTTATCACATCATTTTCGGCTGTTGCTTTTTCATATCGGGTTTTACTCTTCCATTTACTTTGGCATTCTTCATCCGGTTCACGTTTGCTTCGCAGGTTGTCTCCCATATCCCCACAGACAGCGTTTTCTTCCGGCTCTGCCGAATCTGATATAGTCCGTTCCTTTTCACCGGCGATCAGCTGTTTCATCCAGCCTTGCAGATCTCCCCGGCCATCACCGGCCAGTTTATAAAAACGATAGGCCAGCACGACTGCCTCTTCACTATCCTGATCGATCATTCCGATCAGCTCCCTTGCAAATACCGACGTTTGTTCCTCATCATTTTGCACCCGGGGAAAATAACAGAAATCTATCGTTTTTCCGTCCGTAAAAATCTGTGACAGCGATAACGAAAGCCCTTCAGGACCGAGACAGTATTCCGGCAATCTTTCCAGAAGTCCGTGCAGCGTTTCAAACAACAGCCGTACCATCGTCCCCTCCAGCGGTTTATTTTCTGCAAAAGAAGAAAGCGATTGTTTGCCGGTCACTTCGTAATACAGACTTTTTATACCGTTAAATTCCCTTACCTGCGGACGAATCAAACCCGTGATCCGGTTTTCCCCGAGCATCCGAATGACGAACATTTCTTTTTGTGAAATACCGCCGTCTTCTCCGTCAGTATCATTCCACGGATAAGATGTGATCATATAACATCCGTCCGGTTCCTGTGCCATCTGCATCTGCTCTTTTGGTTGCATGATCATTCTCCTTAATCTATCAGTAGTTTATCGTTTCAGCATTTTCATCTCGATCTATCCATTACCTCCGGCTCTGTTGCCGGAACATTCCCTCTCCCCGACATTGCTTCTTTCGCAATCTTGAGTGTCCATAAATATTTCGCCGGATCCAGTCTTGTCATTGTCTGCGAGGTCTCAAACTGCATGCCTTTCGGCAATCCCGAAAGCAGACGGACTCCCATAGACTGATCAAATCCCGCCGTCACCTTTACCGTCAACAGGCTGGCTGATACCTTACCCGATGAACTGACCATCGGCATTGCATTCAGACCATGCTGCAGAGCCTCTGTCACCTTACTTTCAATGACTGACGCGCCTTCCTGCTCCATACCGGCAGCCTCTACGATACATCTGCCTGCAAGAGAGACCGCAGCAGCCCTGTTATAGGCAAACACGCATAAATAGATCGTCAGGAAAATGACACCGAGCACCATCGGCATCAGACATGCCGCCTCAATCGTCGCAGAGCCTGTGCACGATATCTTCCACCCATCTTTCCTCTGCTTTCTGTCATCATTCTTTTCGGCCCTGTTTCTTCTCACGGTATCCCCTTCCAATTTATCATTCGTTTATCAACTCCGTATTTTCATACCAAACTTTACACTACCGCCATTCCTTTAAGGTAATCCCTCTGTTCTCAAAGCAGGCCGCTGGCCAAAAGGAAAACATATGACAGCAATAAAAAAGGCAGCATCGGCAACCGGCTTTTTCGCCCGGCCTTTTTCAAAAGCAAAAGCGCTCCCCCCAGCAGACCGGCTGAAAAAAAAGCAAACAGGAACAGCAACAATACCTGCCAGATACCGAGATACCACCCGAGCACAACGGCAACAATTCCGTCTCCGACCCCGATCCCGCCACCGGTGGCAACGGATATCAAAAGCATCAACAAACCAATTCCCGCGCCCAGCGCATGCACATATATGCTTCCGTTTTGGCACAGCAGATCCTTTCCCATAGGACAAAGCAGCAAAACGATCCCAAGCGCTCCGAAAAAAAGAACGGACAGAAAACTGATCCGTCCTTCCTTCAGATCTGTGATCGTGTTCCATCCTAAAAACGGCAGCAGAAAATATGCCAGTTTTAGCTTTTCCAATGATGTACTCCTTTAATTGATTAGTAATTATTTGACTCCGCATTTTCATATCGGTCTTTACACTTCAATTGATCAATAGTTATTTGACACTGCATTTTCATATCGGTCTTTACACTATCATCCAATCGAAATGCTGTTAACTTCACACAACCATAGTCTCAGCCGCATCGGCTGCATGGACGTCTTCCGCCCACCTGCGAGATGGGGATCAGTCGGATCGTTCTTTTCAGTCCGGGGCAATCCAGTCTGGTATGATAACGATCACCATAATCTGTTACAAACAATTCCATGGATCCCACATCTGATGAAGAAAACCCTTTGCAGCAATAAGGACATCGATAATACTTTGAACCATCAACGCTTCTCTCACCGCCCAGACCACTGCCCCGCACGCTCCTGACCGAAATATTCAGATGAGAGCACTCCCTGCTTCTGTGATATACCTGACCGGTTTCGGTCACGTATACATATTCTTCTTTCTGCTCATCGCCGCCTTCACCTGAGTCGCCTGAATAGCCGTTAAAGATATGCACATTCACATGGTTTTCCAGAAGAAGCGTTTTTTGAAAAGGTCCTGCCGCCTGCCCGCTCACCGGGTAGACCAGCTTTAACCTGATCCAGTCACCATCGCTCCCCTCCGCTCCTTCTTTGACCGCTGCCGAATACACTGCCGCATTTCTTGCTGCCTGATAGAGCTTCAGCTCCGTTTCCATACTTTTCTGCAGCATTCGCATCACCGACAGCAGACTCATCATAGCAAACAGAAACAGCGGCAGAACCATCGCTGCTTCAATCGTCATGCTGCCGGAATTTTTCTTGATCTGGCCTGCCCTCTTTTTTTCATATGAACTACTGTTTTTGCACACGCTTCCCCCCGTATTATTTCAGTCATTTTTCGTTTGAAAGCCCCATCCTGCTGTGAAACCGTAATATACCTTTTCTAACATCTTTTCTATGGTGTCTTTTCCGTACCTTCCGCAAACCGGCCGGCGTCTCAGGGGATGTTCTTCCGGTCCGGGCATATTATGCGTGGATACGCCCGAGAAATGGTGTGTGCCGTCCGGAGAATACATTATCCTTTCTTTGATTTTATATTTTTCAATTATGTTTTCAGTTCATCATTGAACCCGAAAAAAGCAAGTCAATGATTGTCATAGCATCAAGAAGAATACACCGGAAGAACATCCCCTGCGATACCCGCTTTTTCTACGTTTTTCTGTGAATCCCCCCTTCATTTTCACACTGGTTTCCGGATATGTTTTTCACTGTTTCATGTATACGAGAACTTTCTCTTTACGGTTCTTTGGCCGCCAAGTTTTCCTTCTACGACTGCCGTGATACTCATATGATCCATGCAATCTTCCAGCCGGAATCCGTAATCTCCGCTTTTGGACCTGACATCCATTTCCGCGATATCCATCATGCGCAAAACCACCGTTTCCTCTTTTTCCAAAAACAAAAACAACATCAGGTATTCTTCGTATCCCAGTTTCCCTTCCGAAAGTGCCATAAGCCGTCCCCGCATCCCGTCCGCGAAAGCGCTCTGCTGACCGCCGTTTTCATCCTGCCCGGGAACCGTTTCGCCCGCGCCTTCATTTTGATAATTCAGCATCCCCTCCAGCGAGAAATGCCAGTCCGCAGCTGTCTTCATCAGCGGGATCCTGCGGCCCGCAAGGAGCTGCCGCACATCCCAGACGCTTTCCGCAAACGCCCAGGCAAACAAAAGAGAGATCTTGATCAGTTCCGTCAGCACCGGCGCTCCTGCCGCTGATGCGATCGATAGTGCCAGGGCCTCTGCCTCGCTCACTTTTGCAGCGTCTGAAAACAGAAAGACCACATTGGCCGTCTCACGAAGAAGCAAAAGACGTTCTGTTACACTTTTCAGATTATCCGTATCATTGCTTTTCCCGGACAGTATGTATTCCATCTGATATGCGAGCACGCCATCCTCTTTCGGATGAAGGTAGTTTCCGGTATGATCACAGGTATACAGCGCAAACCACATTTTTTTCATCGCTCCCGCATCTTCCCGTCCGCAAAGCCCGTCTCCCTTCCTTTGTATCCCGCGCTTTGAGAGCAGCGTTTCCGTTTTCACGCCCTTTTGCGAAACCTCTGCAGCAGGTGCCACCAGATTCAGAATTCCCATGGACCTCCCTGCATTGACACCATCCGCCGGATTCTCAAATTCGACATCCTCCATGATGGGATTTCCGTCCTCATCCACTTCACCGGTATCAATGCCGTTCTTTTTTGCCTCAGCCAGTGCTCCTTCGTTTCCTTCTCTTTCCGATGCCACGTCCTTTGTAAACAGTTCATTTTCTTTCGCCCGTTCAAATTCGTTTTTCAGATCCTCTATATAACCCACACCGTACTTTTGTTTCATATAAGCAACTGCCTGCCGCTCAAAGATCTCTCCCTTGCCATCCGTTGCAAGGGAAAACTCGTCGATCGTCAGTTCCTGCAAAAACGCCCCTGTCAGATCCTTTGTGATCAGCGGCGCAGTATTGCCATCACTTAAGTTTTCGTCAATATACCTTTCCAAATGCTTTTCCAAAAGACGATTCCCGGTCTCGCCGGTCAGATATGAGGTATCGACAAACAGCAGGTCATACGCATCAAACAGTTCCCGGTTATATTCCGCGAAAACGGAATACACCGCCAGGTCCACGCCGCAATCCGCCAGCAGCCAAAGTGCACGTTCTCTCGCGCTCTCCACAAGGGCCAGCACCAGCGATAATAAAACCGCAAGTGTCATGGCCAGATATATGGTAATGGATCCTTCCCTTCTTTTATGCACAGCCTGCTGCATGCCGTCCCCTTTCTTTTTTGATCTTTTTGTTTTTTACTGTCTTTCGGGCATTTCGGTTTCTATCGACACTACATGACACTCAGACTTTTTTACTTTCCGTTGTGATCGTTTTAAAAATGTTGTTTACCAAATCTGTCAGTTGTTTTTTGAAGATCAGAACCAGGCCGATCAGAACCACCAAAATCAATATGATCTCGACCGTACCGTCTCCCTCTTCATCTTGCCAGAGTTCATGCAATATCATATTGCCACACCTCCTTTCATCCGTTATTATTGTCAAGGCCGGTCAAAAGTATCATAGCGACATGAAAGCCGGCATGATGATGACCGCCATAACAACTCCAAGCATCAAAAACATGGGAAAGAGAAGTTTTGCCGAAGCTTCCTCACCCAGTTTTTTGGCATGATTTTTACGAAGGATAAATGCGTTTTCCGCCTCCTCCTGCAAGAGCCGGAGCAAGTCGGAATTTCCCTTCTTCAGATTCCCGATCAGAAAAGAGCTAAAACGGATGTAAAGCGGACTGCCGAGCCTTTTCCCAAATCTGGTCAGCGCCTCGGATTCTGAGATCCCGTTTTTCAGATCCCGTAGAAGCACCTTCAGTTCCAGCCGCAGATCACTGTTTAGATCTTCTCCTTCGCTGATCCTTTGCAGAACACCCCGGACGGACAACCCTGCCCCAAACAGCAGGACGAATTTTCCGACAAACTCCGGGTAACTGCGTTCGATCCCGTCCCGTCTTTTTTCCAGTTCTTTTTCCAGGTCATGATCTTTCATGTAAAACAGTCCGATCACAAGCACAATACAAATCGGCGCGAGCATCCATTCCCTGCCCTCATTCGAAAGCCGGAAGCGCACTTCTTTTCCGAGAAGTTTACCGGGCAGTAAAAATGCTTCTTCTGTCCGGCTCTTTTCATCCGCTGCTCGCAGCTGCTGCCTTGCCTGTCTGATCCACTGTTCCAGCGCCGTTTCTTTTCTCGGATGTACCATGACGGGAAAGGCACATTCCCACTCTTTGTCCCGATAAGCAAGATGCGCCGTTAAAGTAACCAGCTGCGTCTGCGCAGTCTCATCATTTTTCACAGTGCCATCAGAATCCACCAGACCGTAATCACTGCTCTCCCAATCCACCTCGAAAGGATAGTCTGCATAGGTCGTCTGCAAATTCAGATTGCTGTATATTTCCG
>JAEEKC010000303.1 GCA_016282215.1 Lachnospiraceae bacterium | reverse complement strand
GTTTCTCGATCTCTTTTTGCAAGGTAGCGGAACTGATCCCGAGGTTATCCGTCTCTCTGGCAGCATAAATATCGGCCAGGATCACCTCATCGGCAAGGCTGAGAGCCTGCGCAAATTCACCCATCAGGGCCTTGGTACGAGTATAGGTGTGCGGCTGGAATACCACGCGAAGCGTCTTATGCGGATATTTTGCAGCTGCCTGCAGCGTCGCTTTGATCTCCGTAGGATGATGGGCATAATCATCGATAATGGTCATATCTCCCACTTTTCCCTTGTACTCAAATCGTCTGTCCGTACCGGTAAACGCGCTGACCGCTTTCGTGATCACCTCCGGCTCGCCGCCCATGGCCAGGGCAGATGCGATCACAGAGAGTGCATTGGAAACATTGTGTCTTCCTACTACACCAAGGGTTACGGGGAAGGACACTTCTCCGGTATTAAAGCCGGCGTCTGTTCCGGCAGTTTCTGCCCCGTTTGCTCCCATTGCAAGGGTTTCTCTTGCCATTGCAAGCTTTTCCTCTTTCATATGGAATACAAAACTCGGATGTCCCTTTTCATCAAAGGAAAGATCCGTTGCAAAAATGTCTGCCGCCTCTCCGCCGGCCGTCTCATCCGCACCGCCGTCCTGACCGTCTGCCACGCGGAAGGTCAGCACGCTGCAGGAGAGGTCTTTTGTAAAGCTGTCTAAATCCGGCACCTCACCGTTGATCAGCAGCAGACCATTTTGCGGCAGGAGCTGTGCAAACTTATGAAACGAGGCCCTGATATCATCAAGATCTTTGAAAAAGTCCAGATGATCCGCATCGATGTTCAGGATGATGCCGATCCGCGGGAACAGGGATAAAAAGCTGTTGGTATATTCACAGGCTTCGGCCACAAAGATCCCGGAATTACCGATGCGGATATTGCCGCCGATGCTCTTTAACATACCGCCGACGGAAAGGGTCGGATCCTTGCCCATGGCCAGAAGCGCTTCCGAAAGCATGGAAGTGGTCGTTGTCTTTCCATGGGTTCCGCTGATGGCAACCGGCACTTCATAATTCTTCATCAGCTGTCCGAGGAGCTGGGCACGGGTCAGCATGGGAAGCTCTCTTTTTTTGCACTCCGCAAATTCCGGATTATCTTCATGGATCGCTGCGGTATAGACCACAACATCGATCCCGTCCGTAATGTTCGAGGCGCGCTGTCCGATATAGACAGTCGCTCCGTCTTCCCGCAGCTTCCCGGTCAGCACGCTTTCGGAGGCATCCGATCCGCTGACGGTAAATCCCCTCGACAACAGGACCTGTGCAAGACCGCTCATGCTGATACCGCCGATCCCGATAAAATGTACGTGTTTCGGACTTTGAAAATCGATCTGATACATGCTTTTCTCCTTAATTGAACTTGTGATCACTTGATTCCATATTTTTTATACCAGTATGTTTTACTTCATCAGTAATTACCTGACTCCGTATTTTCATATCGGAATTTTTTTATATTTTAAAATAAATTATAAAAAAATGCAAAAAAGGTGTGTACATTTTTGCACACTCTTGCTATAATAGGTCATGAGGAGCCTTGGCTTCTCAATTATCCCCTCATAATCCGATAGCCAATCCCCTCGGCTATCGGATTTTATTTATTATTCAGAACCATGCGGATTTGATAAAATACAGGACATATGCTTGCATAATGGACTGTATTTTTGCGAATGGGTTCTGAATAATTACTGTTCCTTATTGATACTGATCCTTCCGAATTTCATTTCCGCGATCAGTTTTTCATTCTTCTTTACCGGATACTTCGAAAGCAGTTCCTTCTCAAAATACTCACCGCCGCCGGATAAAAGCTGCGCCACATCTCCGCTGTAGCCGGACAGATCCGCCTGACTGCTGTATTCATAGGCATAGGCCTTTGCCAGGGTCTGCCGCTCGATCACCTCTTTGACAATGCTTTCCGAAAGCCCCAGTGCATCCATCTGCTCCGGTGAGATCTCCTGCATCCACTTTGCCACCTCATCCGGGATGGCTTCCGTTTTCTCTTCCGGAAGGACGAAACCGGCATCGCGGGCCATATGCGCATAGACCAGATCCCCGAGACAGGCATTGATCGCCGTATCCCGTGCCAGCTCGCTGACAAACTGCGAGTCGTTGCCGGCAGAAAAGTGGGTATTCCAGTAATCCAGCGGATCCGTATGATTGTATTTCCTCGCCTGCTGTTGGGTAAAACTCTCCACTTCATAGATATAGAAGCCGAACTCCCGCAGGGTCACAGACGTACCATCCAAAGAAAGCACCTCTTCATCGAGATGCTCGTTATAGTCAAATTTCCGGCCCTGCTTAATATAGACCGACGCAAAAGCGATCACTGCGATCAAAGCGATCACACTGATCATAACGGAAATGCCGCGGCGAAGCTTTTGTTTCCTGTTCCGGTCCGCTTTGGCATACCGGTCCGCTAAGACTCTGCCGTCATCTTCGCTGTCATGATCATTTCCCGGACGATCCTCAGAAGTCTTCATCTTCTATCCCCACTTTCGGTTTCACAGGACGTTCATACAGCCTTCTGCGGAGCTTCTCCTTCTGACGAGCCCAGAAATCATGCCACATCCTCGCGCCTTTCTGCCGGATAAAGCAGACCAGGGCAAAAATCGAGGAAACAAGCGGTGTCAGAAACAGGAAAAACCGAAGGACCAATATACAGAAAAGCTGCCATTCCAGTCCCCGTATGCGGTTTTCCCAGAAAGGAAAGACCACGGGACTTGTGTGCATCATCAAGGTCTGGATATCTGCAAAACGCGCCAGTAAAGACTTTGGTTTGAACCGGTCTTCGTTATCCACCAAAACCGCCGTGGCATTTTCCCCTCCGACGGCGTCCTGCAGCGCATTCAGCGCAAAGTTCTTAACGGGATTGGGCAGCACCGCTTCGTAAGAATAGATGGGATCTTCTTTGTAGATCTCATGGAAGGTATCATAATCCATCATCAGATAGCTCTTCCCGTCGCTGGCCTTTAACCCGAGTTTATCCTGCTCCGCCTCATAAACGCCGCTGACCACAAAGGGCCTGCCGGCCAGATAGATCTTCTGCCCTGCGATATCCGTGGATCCGTACAGTGTCCAGGCAATTTCCCTGTCGATCAGCACCAGATCTCCGTTGGCCGTATGATCCGAAAACGTACTCCCACTTAACAGGTTCACGGGATGGAAGAGGAAAAAATCCCCGCCCACGCCTAAGATCCTGACATTTTCTTTTCCGACCGTTCCCATCTGCGTTGTTTTCGTCACCGAGTCGGTTGACAGGGCCGCATAGGCATCGGTCCAAAGTTTTCCGGTAACATCGCTGTCATCGAAAGAAGCGTCCAGCAGCGTCCTCTGAAGGTTTGCGCGATAGCCGGAGATCGTTTCTCTTGTCACGCCATCCGAAGTCGGAAAGAAAGCGCTGACCTGATGGTAGGGTTTTCCGTCCTCTGCCCAGCGGTGGCCTTCCTGCTGCGTGACTGCCGACTTTTCGAGCGCATGAAAACGAAGCGTGCAGACCCATACCAGGAGCAGGCAGATGATATCTATGATCAAAATGATCCGGTGTTTATAACACCACTGTAAAAACTTCATGCTTCGATTCCCAATTCAACTAAATAACATGGCTTTGCGAGATCACTCATTTGCAAGGCGGACCTTCATGCCGGCCTCTAACGGCTTGGATGAGTTTGTCACAACATATTCATAACCGTAAAGACCGCCGCTGACTGCACTGCTGGTATCATCGCTGGCAAGTACCTCTACGTCACATCTCGACAATACGTAGCGGTTTCCGAGAGGGGAAGCCTTCACCTTGACGACCAGAACGAACTTGCCCTTATTGTCTTCCCTTATAGCACTGTTCGGCACCACCACATCATAAGGCGCGGTCTTTTCTCCGACAGACAGCTCTAAGTTCTGGCCTACCGTCACATCCGCTCCTCTGATGGAAAAGACAAGCTGCTTGGAATTATTCGGATCCTCTAAATCCGGTTTGATGGTCTGCAGCGTTGCACTGATATCATCTCCCCAGATATTCAGGATATCCGCCTCCTGTCCCTGACGGACAAGCTTTGCCTGTTCTTTTGTTACTTTAAAGGATGCCGAGTATCCATTACCGGTAACGGCAATGACCGCAAGGGGTGAATCCGCGGTGACCGTATCACCCGCGATACAGTTGATCTGCTTGATCACGCCGCCGGTCTTGGCCGTGATCTCGGTGGACTCTTCGCCGCCGGCTTTCTTTTTCAGTTTCTCGATCAGCTCCTTCTGATCTTCGATCTTCTTCCTCTGGGCCGCCAGGTCCAGTCTGTTTTTTCCGCTGGTGGAACCGTCTTCCCGCTTTTTATCGGAAAGGGTGATCAGCAGCTTATCCAAGGCTTCCTGTTTTTCACGCACGTCCTTTGCTGCTTCTTCCGGGGATTTGAGGCCCTCGAGTTCCGCAGCGATCCTGGCCTCAAGCGCATTTGCATCCTCTAATTCCTGTTTCTTTTTGATCAGCTGCTTACTCTTCTTTTTCAGGGAGTTTCCGCTGACGGACTCGATCTCGGTTTCGAGCTCGCCGATCTCCACGCCCAGCCGCTCAATGGTTTTTTTCACATTCGTCTGCTGCTCTAAAAGACCGGCTCTGGATCCGGACTTATTCTGTGCCTCGATCGCATCATTTAAGTCAGCCTGCGCAGACCGGATATCCAGGTTGTCAAGGCCGTAGCTTGGGGAAACCTCCAAAAGCGCTTTATTATACTCAAGCTCCAAGGTATCGAGGGTTTCCTCTGCCTGCTTTATGGGATCATCCTCGCCGGTGCTTCCCGCCGTTCCGGTTGACTGGGCGCCTGCCGTTGTGGAAGGCGCTTCGAGCTCAAAGAGCACATCCCCTTCTTCGATTTCATCGCCAACGGAAACCTTGACACTGGCGATCAGATGATTCTCCGTGACATTCACTTCATAATCCTGCGCCGTTTCCACCACCGCGCTTCCGCGGACCTTACTGGTCACGGAACCCTGGGAGGAATAGGCTGTCGACACCTCCGGCAGAGAATAGTTCATGATCGTATTTGAGAAAAATGTCAGGATCAGCATGATGATCAGGAATATGATCAGCAGATTCTTGATGATCTCTTTTCTGGTTTTCTTTTCGCCCTGTGTTGATTCCACGTTTACGGCTCCTTTCTTTGCCCTTCTAAAACTACCCCTTCACACCACTCGATGGGAAGGTCTCTATCTTAAACTACCCCTTCACACCACTGGAATAAGAAATTCCGTCGATCAGGTATTCTTCTCCGTAGAGATAGATCAGGATCGTCGGGATCATATAAATAACCGCCACTGCAAAGGCCAGGCCCACCTCACCGTTGTTGATCTGTGATAAAAAGACAGACAGCGGATGCTTCTCCTGATCCGCCAACAGGATCAGCGGCTGTTCCACCATGTTCCAATAGTCGATAAATACCAGGATCGCCGTGGAAGCCACCGCGTTTTTGCAGAGCGGCACGCAGATCCTGGTAAAGATCTGCCATTCCGTCGCACCGTCCAGCTCCGCCGATTCGATCAGCGCATTCGGAATCCTTCGCATGAACTTGGTCAGTAGGAAAACCGAAAAGGTGGAAAAGATGCCGGGCAAAATGACCGCTGCCCTGGTATCAATGATCCCGATGGCCCTCGATACCAGAAAGTTCGGTACCAGCGTAACCTGATAAGGCATCAGCATCATGATCACATAGAAAAAGAATAAAATGTCCTTTTTCAAACTCCGGAATCTCGTAAAACAGTAGGCCGCCAACAGTGCGATAAACAGCTGTCCGAAGACAATGGGCACCACTAAGATCACGGAATTCCAAAACTTCAAAAGATAATCCGGACTTTGCAAAAGCACCGTATAATACTGCTTAAACGATACCATATCCGGAATGAATTTCAGGTTCGCGCTTTCCGAAACGTAAGAGGATTTCTGGCTTTTCGGCTGTCCCCAGCCCCCCTCATCCTGCTGCGTCAGGCTTTCGAAGATCACGCCGTAGTTGGAGGTAATCTCCGACTCCTGCATAAAGGAATTGGCAATCGTCAGGACAATCGGCAGAAGGAAGGACGTGGATGCGATCAGCGCCACGATAAATCCGAGCACCCTGGCCCCCTTGCCCACACGCTTTTTCTGCTTTGTCGAAAGCGGCGGCAAAAGCGGTTTCTTCCCGGCGATGGTGATCCGCACCTCGGCATCGGGGTTTTTCTCCTCCACGATGGTTTCGGCCTTTTTCACCACAGCCGTGCTGTAAGGACGCCTTTCATCCCGGACGATGGGGGTATATATGCAATTTTCGGGAATGCTGTCATGGTTTTCCATGCCTTGCTTACACCTCATTACCGCTTTCACCGATCCTATCGATCAGCTGTTTTCCGCTCCGGATCATCACACATCTCTTATCCTTCAAGATCCCGTCCGAAACGGTCTTCCAATGCAAAAAGCCCGCCGATGATCACGATCATCACCAGGAACATGATCACGGCCGCTGCCGAAAGCTTCTGATAATCCAGCGACCGGAAGGTATTGTTCATAAAATGCTGCAGCATATACAGCGTATCATACGGATAATCGCCCGTCAGCAGGTAGATCTCACGGAATACCTTAAAGGAATTCACCAGGCTCATCAGTCCCACGAACAGGATCGTCGGAGACAAAAACCGTATCTTGATCTTCCAGAATTTCTGCCACGCATTCGCGCCGTCCAAATCCGCCACCTCCAGCAGATCCTTCGGAATATCGTTCAGCGCCGCCATGAACAGGATCATGTTGTAGCCCAGGTTCTTCCAAAGATAGAGGATCTGGATCACAAAATAAGAATAGGAGGACTTAAACCAGTCGATCTTGTCATGTCCGATATTGAGCAAAAACTCATTCACAGCACCGTTGGGATGAAAAAACACCTGCCAGATCAGGACGATGGAAGCGGTGGGCACCATCAGGGGCGTTAAGAAAAACGTCCGGAAGGTAGACCGCATCGGAATGCTCTGATCGAGGATCATCGCCATCACCAGTGCCAGAACTACGGCAAGCGGCACAGCCGAAAGGGAAAAGATCGCCGTATTCCTTGCCGCATTCAAAAAAGCGGAATTCTGAAACAGCCTTGCGTAGTTCTCGAATCCCACAAAGTGCGGATTAAAGGGAGAATCCACCGAGGAATAATACCCGACCACGGCAAAGGGGGCCACAAAGAACAGACCCACGCCGAGCATGGACGGCAGCAAAAATGACATACTCAGAATCCGCCGCCGCCATCTGCGTGGAAAGTCTTTCAGTTTTTTTCTTGGTTTACGGACTTTGTTCATACCACCTGTTTTCTTACCTGTTTTCGTTCACATAGGTGCTGACTCTGTTCTGGATGATGCCGGCAACTTCCTTCGCGCTCTTTTGTCCGCTAAACAGGGCCCCGGTCTCTTCCGTAATGATATCGCTGATATTGGAATCCCAGCCGCCTGTATGGTTTACAGCCGCGATGGTATCACGGACGGTCTGGATCTGATCATCCTTCATGGGCTTAATATCCACTTCCAGATTGTAAAAGCCATAGCTGCCGCTTACCGGCTCAACCTCATTGCCGAAATCATCTGTATATTTTGAAGTTGCCGTGAATTGCCTGAACAGATCCTCCAGTGAATCCTTGCGGATCGGGTAACCGTATAATTCCTGTCTCGAAACCTTGCCGGTTACATATTCTCTTGTCAGCATGGAACGGATAAATTCCCAGCATCCATCTATGGAAGCGGATTTGGAATAAATACCGATCGTATTATCAATACTTAAGCCGACACCTTCAACGGGACTCGGATATCCCATAAACGCCGCTTTTTTGTTAAATACTTCATTGTAAAGTTCAAACTCTTCCATCGAAATATTATAAGTCTCACAGAAGAGCTGCTTGTGATCCCTGATATCCTTCACGCTGTCTATTTCATCTTCGTAATTGATATCCTCTTCATTCGGATAAGTTGCCGCATATTCCAGGGTATCAATGAATTCCTGAGAATCAAAGCTGCACTTTCCGGATGCCCAGTCGATGTAACTTGAGTAATTGTTCTGGCAGAGCGTGGTCAGGACTGCGGAATTCGAGTTCCACGCGGAAAAGGCTCTTGCACCGGGATATTTTTTCTCCAGCTCCATGATATCTTTTACCTGCAGGCTCTTTTTGCCCTGCACATCTTCCTGATATCCCACCATCACCTGAAGGTTAAATGCATTCGAAATATAATAGAGTTTCCCGTCTTTTTCCATGGTAGCGATCACGTTATCGACAAAATCCTCTTTGCTCAGTTCCGGGTCCTTCTCAAGCAGGGTATTTAAATCCACCAGCATGCCCTTTGCGATATACTTATCCACCGGAACATTTGACAGATCCATGATATCCGGCACATTCCCCGCCAGAAGATCGGCGTTGAATTTTGATACCGGATCATCCTCATTGGAATAATCTTTGATGATGATCTGATACTTATTCTGCGCTTTATTGAATTTGATCGCCTCAGAGCGGATCGAGTCACTCAGCCAGATCCCGCCGTAGGTCAGCGCGACCTTATTCTCCACTTCGGAAGGATCCACCTTGGTCAGAAGCATCAGCCCCTTTTCCGTCTCATCGGAATCTCCAGTATCCAGTGTGTAATTGTAATAAACACTCAAAAATTTATCATCACCGACACCGGCAATGCTCTGCACATACTGTCCGTCCATATTGCTTCCGACCCAGTTTAAAAGCGACTTGCTCTTTCCGTCAGAGGTCATGCCCACAATGCCGTTTCCGTCATTAAAATACAGATCCCAGGATCCGCATCCGGCCACCGGGCTATTGACATTGCCGGTGATCTGCACCTTATCTGTCATTTCCTTTTTCTCCGGATCAATGCGGTTGATGGAACTTCCCTGCTCTTCCGAAAGCAGACAAAGAACATTTCCGTTTTTATCCGTTGTCAGAGAACTGATCCAGTTCTTTTCAGTGATGCGGAATAATTCCTTCGCCTCATTATCGGTGGCCAGGATTTCCTGATCCATGGAAAAATAAAGTATCCCCTTTGCGTCCACCACCATGTAATTGATATAGGGGCTGTCCGCTGAATCAAAGAAATCCGTCATGGAAAAACCGCCGGTCTTCTTGCCCGACTCATCGTAGATCTCGACCTCGTACTCATTCATCTGCGTACTATCGTTATAAGTGCTGAAAAGCGCATAGATGCTGCCGTCCGGTCCCACTGAAAAATTGTTTAAGCTCCGGGAATCCTCACTGCCGAATTCAATGGATACCAGCTGCTTAGCCTCTCCTTTTTCCATATCCAGAAGGAACAGATCATTTGTGGATTTTGATTTATAATCAATGCTTTCCCAGGCATCTTCCGGCGCATCTTTGGGAGGCATACCGTCCACCCAGTCTGCGGGATACTCCGTCAGATCCTCATAATCGCTCGTCTCCGCATAGGTTTTGCCAAACTGCGTAAAGACGCGCGATACATCGCCGTCCAGACCTTTCATTTCCACCGGTTCCATCCTGTAGGTCATGTCCTTTAAATCAACGCTCGCACCGGTGCCGCTGTTTTTCTTTGCGCCGCCGCATGCGGTCAGTGGCAGGACCATCGCTGCCGTAAGACCTGCGCAGAGCACTTTTTTCCATACCTGTTTTAAATTCATGTTTCTTTCTCCTAACTATAAAAATACCTCTATATCTTGCGCTATTCAGAATTGCACACCGCTATATTTTCTGAAACGGGCGCATTCGCACTATTCCTATGATAATGCAGAGAGCTTAATTTTTCAACCATATATTCTTAAGATGTACCATAAAAAGTTGAAAAAACCTTCTGTTATTAAATATCCGTGCTCAAGATCGGTAATACCGTGCTGTCTTTGATAAAAAGTCAGAAGTTAAAATACAAAAACGGATTGTGGGCCCCTAAGATCAGATAAGACACGGACCAGAGAAAAGCAAATAAAAGCAGTACAGCGCTGATACATGTTTTTTCTTTGCGCTTAAAAAGGGTGCGGACCGGCATTGCAAAAATGACCGCTGCCAATAGGAATACACCATACTGGCGCAGCATCATCTCATACCATCCGGCAGGCGCCGATATCACCGTCTGAGCCGCTGCATCTTCACCGCCTGATACCGCCCCTGCGCCGAACATCCTTGCAAGATAGGCCATGCCGGCTGTCAGGTCTTTTGCGCGGAACAGCACCCAGAGGAAATTCACAACAGCCAGGGTGAATACCCGGTAGATTGCCTTTGCCGCTGTTTTGCCAAACCGCTCCGGTTTGATCACGTATTTTTCCAGCACAAGGAAAACGAAGTACAAAAGTCCCCAGGCCACAAAGGTCAGATTGGCCCCGTGCCAAAGCCCGGTCAAAAGCCAGACCACAAACAGATTCCAGATCCGCCGTCCGGTCTTTACCCTGCCGCCGCCAAGGGGAATATAGACATAATCCCGGAACCATCCCGACAGTGACATATGCCATCTGCGCCAAAAATCCGTAATGGAAGAGGCGATATAGGGATAGTTGAAGTTTTCCAGAAAGGAAAAGCCGAACATTTTTCCAAGACCGATGGCCATATCGGAATAACCGGAAAAATCATAGTAGATCTGCAGCGTAAAGCATATGCTCCCCAGCCAGGCCATGCCCGGCGATACCGCTGCAAAATCCTCTGCGTCAAAGACCGCATCTGCAATCACAGCCAGCTGATTGGCCAGCAGCACCTTTTTGGAAAAGCCGATGAGAAACCGCTCCACGCCATCTGCAAATGCTTCCGAAAGCAGATAGGAAGGCTTTGCCGAAAACCGCTCCGTCGCGCAAAGCTGCAAAGAAATATCATGGTAACGTACAATAGGTCCGGCGATAAGCTGCGGGAAAAAGCAGATGTAAAGCCCTAAGTTCAGCGGGTTTTTCTGCGGCTGCTCCCCGCGATAGACATCGATCACATAGGACAGCGCCTGGAAGGTGAAAAATGAAATACCGATGGGCAGGGCGATCTCCTTTCCCGGCAGGCTCACCTGCGGGATCAGATTTAAAAGCGTGATACCGAAATACAGATATTTATATACGAATAACAAGCCGATGTTCAGAACTACGGCAAGGATGAGCAGGAGTTTCGCTTTACCCGCCTTGCCACCCGCGATACCCAGTGCCAACAG
>JAEEKC010000302.1 GCA_016282215.1 Lachnospiraceae bacterium | reverse complement strand
TCCCATTCCGAACACGGAAGTTAAGCTCATTCACGTTGACGATACTTGGCTGGTGACGGCCTGGGAAACTAAATCAGTGCCGACATATATATTCCTCCTTAGCTCAGTCGGTAGAGCACTCGGCTGTTAACCGAGTTGTCGCCCGTTCGAGCCGGGCAGGGGGAGCCAAACGAAAGAGACATTAACTAAATTAGGTAAATGTCTCTTTTTTTCTGTTTATTTCCTATCAATTGTAGTTAGGACTTGATTTTAGTACTTTTCTCGAATTGAAAAAACACTGGGATCGAGTTCTTTTTTGTTCACTAGAATTAATGATAGAAAACTATCATCGATTTGTAAGCCAACGAGAGCTAAATTTAATCAGGGTTAGTAGTATTCGTGTCTATCATATGTTCAAGTATTGATATAAAGATTTTTTATCTTTATTAAAAAGTGCTTTCTAAGATCTTTTTATAGGGGGAGAAGCCAATGAAGAGCATATGAACTATCCTGTTATAATATTATTATTAAGTTTATAAAACTGATGGTACATGGGCCACAGGATTTGTGGTAAGCGAGAATGGAATTTTAACTGCTGGGCATGTTGTATATGGTAAAAAGATTTCTAGTATTACTTTCTACGATAATAATGGAGTAGTAGAATACACTCCTTCCGCCGTTGATTACAGTATACCAAGCGATTATTGTGGAGCTTCTCCAACGGATTATGCACTAATTACTGTTTCAGATTTATGTGATTTGTCAGATTATAATGTTTTTGGACATGGATATGCTTTAGATAGGGCGATTATTGAAGAAGCAGATATTTCGGTAACGGGGTTTCCAACAGATTTGACTTATGAATCAACAGGTGAAGGTCGTTTAAAAAATAGTACCAGTGGATATATTGAAATGAAATATACTTCTGATACATATTCTGGATCAAGCGGTTCACCTATATATACCGATTTAGTATATAATGGTGAACATTATTATATTGTCATTGGCATTCATACTTCTGGAAAAGGAGATTATCAATATAATTCGGGTGTTCGTATGTGTCCTAACATATGGCATCTTGTTAAATTCAATTCATGAATTTACGAAATAAAGTAGTTATTCTCAAAAAAGAGTCAGTACAATTTTGTACTGACTCTTTTTATCAAGTTACTTTTTAACTTTTGAATCACTCCAATGGAGATTCTTCTTTTTGTTTGGTTTCATTTTCAATTATAACGCCATATTGATTGACATAATCAATGAATTCTTTGGTTTTTGCAGTACCGATATTGAATTTTGCAACGCTTTCAGCTATGTTTGTTGAGATGTAACCGTTTCTATTTACAGTTATTCCAATGTTTTTTCTTCCCGTTAATGGAATATCTATACTTATTCCACAATCGCCCTGAGACATACCGCTGCCGCAGTTTTCAATGTCTCTGTCGTTAAATAAAATCTCCCAAAGCTTTTCGGGATCTATTTTATAGAAGGTATCATCGACGTACACACCGTTTATTATCATTTCATGTTCAAGATTCATATCATTGATAAGCTGACCGAGTGTTTCGGGTGAATAGTTAATATTTCTGAAAACGTGATATTCGTTATCAGTATCGTACTTTATAGCTATCGCACAATCAGAAGAAATATTATTGATCTTAAATACTTTTGCACCAATTGATACTTCTTCTCCAGTGATCTCATTTTTCCCATTTAAGCTGATGTCTTCAAGAAACTCGCCAATTTTTTTATCGTCAACGTGCTGAACATTGCAAGAAACATATTTAGAGCCCAGTTTGCCAAATGGTACATTGAAACGAATCTGTTCCATACTGTTTACATTATCATTAACTGCAGAATAATAGTATACTTCATTGCTGCCTTCATACTTTACTGCTATCATTCCATTATAATTTTCAAGAGCTATATCATAGATTTCAGCATTTATAATATACCTTTTATTTTCATTACTGTCATCATTTATAAGTTCCTTAGTTTCCTTTTTTAATCCTATGGGTGTGACATTATCAGTTTGTTTTAGCCTGTAAACGGTACCATCATCAAGGTGAATCTCGCTGAATTTGTCGATTATCAGTTTAGCATCAGGATTATTTATTCTTATATCTCTACTAACAACAGTAGTAGTTGCTTGTGTTGGCTGTTCAACAGGTTTTGTTTGTGTTGCATTGGTAGTTCTCAGAGGTTTGGCAGTTGCAGTAGTAACAGCTGATGACGCAGCTTTAGAAGTTGAGCAAGAGGCAGATGTGGTGGTATGATTCTTGGTTGTAACAGTTTTCTTTTCAGTCACTTGAGGAGAAACAGTCCCTGAAGTAACTGTATTTGGAGTTGAAGTTGTTAAGCTGACAGTTGATGGTTCTGAAATTATAATATTATTATCTGGCACTATGAGATGATTTATATCCTTATTATGCCAGATACTAAATCCAACAACAATTGCCGCACAAATTCCTGATAATGAAAAGGCGACACGAGTACAACGTGACATTATGATTTTTTTTCTTTTAAGTCTTTCGTCGCCTCTTTTGACAACTATATCGAATATTTTCTCATAGTGATCTTTCATAGCCGCCATCCTCCTTTTCAAGTATTTTTTTCAAAGCCTTTTTTGCACGATACAACAGTTCGCCAGTCTGCTTTTTACTTTTTTTCATTATATCCGCCGTTTCGGTATTACTGAAGCCTTCAATATAAATAAGATAGATAACCTGTCTGTATTCGGGTTTCAGCTTATCTATTGCCTGATAAAGCTGTTCCTTTTCATCTTTGTTATCAAGCTCTTTTTCAAGATCACTCTTACTTGGAAGATCTTTCAATTCATCCACAGACAGAGCAGTATATTTATTTTTGTGTTTCAGGAAATCATATGCAATGTGCCTGGCTATGGAATAAAGCCATGTCTTGAATGTACTTTTTCTTGAATATTTAGGCTGTTTTACATATAATTCGACGAAGGTCTCAGTCATAACTTCTCTTGCATCGTCCATATTTCCAACAAGTGTACATATGTACAAAGTAAGGCTATCACTATAAAAACGGATTATTACTTCAAGTCCGTTTTTATCGCCAGATAGAA
This sequence comes from Lachnospiraceae bacterium, assembly GCA_016282215.1. GTDB lineage: Bacteria > Bacillota > Clostridia > Lachnospirales > Lachnospiraceae > RGIG7926. The sequence continues at coordinate 3,505 of JAEEKC010000302.1, read as the reverse complement.
AACGGTGGTAGCTACTTGCGCCGTTATCCATAATATCCCTCCTTACAAGGGTTCCTTAATCTTTAGTCTGTTTATTAATGCCTTTTTTCGTAGTTTAATTCAAAATATTCGCATAAAAACCACATAATGCACAAAAACAAGTCAGGTGTATTGTGTATCTATACAAAATATAACATATTTCAGATATTTTTTCATTTTACATACGAAAATTGCCTATTACGAAAAGACTAATATTACAAAGGCAATAAAATGACTGATGTATGTTTCTGATATACGTCATCTTGTTAAGCCAAATCTATGGAAGAAGGTGTTTTTATGAAAAAGCTCATAACAGGTATAACAACATTATTAACATGCGCAGTATCCCTTATGCCGTTGTCGGCTTCTGCAATCTATATCCCTGCTGATTCTTATGAGACTATTCATCAGCAGCTTGAAGGCTATACCTTCATTAAGGAGGTTGAGGTTTCGAAGAAAGATCCAAATTTTCCAAATGACTATGAACTATACATCAAGATGCCAAACGAAAATGACTCAGGTTGTACAGTAAAGCTGCTGACGAAGGAAAATTACGATGCAATCAGAATAAATCTTCCTGACGCTAACGGCAGACAAATTCTTTCCGATGCTTTGCAGCAAGTTGGAATAGACGGGAAAGTATTTCATGTTGAAAAAACAAACTATGAATGCAGACTGTATAAAACCGTATCAAATAATGATATCAAAATGTTGTATTCCCTTCTGAATGACAATAACCTTATCACGGAATTCGTTTACAGTACTGATCTGTATTCCATTCATGAAGGCATAGCCAACAGCGAAAGCTTAAGCCGTTTCGGATTCTGTTCATATGATTATGACAAGGGCATATGGACGCCACCTGAAGAACAGATTGCAAAACGTAATCAATTGGTTGAACTTACAAAAGAACTTTTACCTGATGCTACAGTTGAACTTACTTCTTTCTCGGATAAGGATGAAGGCTTTACTGCATATGAAGCTTCTGTAGTTCCTGCAAGTAACATGACGTTAAAAGAGTGGATAGACTTTTCAATGAAAGTCAATGAGAAAATCGGTGTTTTTGGCGGATTCGCTATAAATGAAGAGTCACCTCCAGTATTCAAAACAAATAATGTTGATTTATTTAATGCGGTTGAAGGAGATTCTAACTGCGACAAACAAATGGATATGGCAGATGCAGTACTTATTATGCAGGCTCTTGCAAATCCTAATAAATACCAGCTCTCAGCACAAGGCAGCTTTAACGCTGACCTTGACGATAACGGTATAACAGTTGGCGATGCTCAGACTATACAGGAGTTACTTCTTGGCTTATAAGTCAAAAGATAAGCTTTTGTATTATTGATGTTACTTATCATTTTAATGCTACCAAAGTGCTATTTGTTTGGTTCATATGATGATAAATGAAGTTTGTTAATTTTACTAATGCTCCCTGAATTCTTCAGGGAGCATTTCACATTTTATTGTGTATTAGAATAATAGTTAAAGCACAATGTAGGAAAATGTTGATATTTATTTTTATAATATCATGTTTTGGTGGACATATCAATTAGTTAAGCATGCCTTTCAGGACGGTATGTGGCTTTGCAAACGCACAGGGCGGTAAAATATATATAGGTATGAATGATGACGGCGAGGTTGTCGGAGTAGAAAAGAGTAAAAAGCTGTTAGAAGATATTCCAAACAAAATAGTAAATGCTCTTGGAATAGTAGCAGATGTTAATTTGCATAATAAAGGCGGAAAGTACTATATTGAGATAATTGTCAGTGCCAATCCTTATCATGTCAGCTATCATGGTGAGTACCACTATAGATCGGGAAGCACAAAACAGCAGTTAGTCGGACCTGCACTTAATCAATTCTTATTGAAAAAGACAGGCATTACATGGGATAGTGTTCCGATAGACGGTATAAAGCCTGAAGACTTCAGACATGACAGCTTTGATATATTCAGAGAACAGGCTGAAAGCAGTCAACGTATGGATTCTAAAGCGTTAAGTGTGGATAATCCGCAGCTTCTCGATAATCTTAATCTACTTAATAATGATATTTCTACAAGAGCAGCGATACTATTATTTCATCATAAGCCTGAAAAGTGGATACCGGGTTCTTTTATAAAGATCGGATATTTTAAGTCTGATTCTGAAATAGTGTATCAGGATGAAGTTCATGGATCACTAATCTCACAGGCAGAAAAGTATTTTTCTTATGCATTATAATTCATAATGAAATCGTCTTTTTTCATAATTATTCTTTTTCTGACAAAAAATATGCTATTATACTATTACAGACAAATCTATTAATTTATAAAACGGAGGTATAAAATGTATAATATATGTGTAGAAGAAAATAATGAAAAAAAGCTTACGGAAGTTATGAACGAGAGGGACATCATTGCCTCTTTGCTCAATCAGCTTGGAATTCCAAGAAATACAGCAGGATATAATTATCTTTTATATATCATATTAAAGATCAATCGCTCGAATAATATAAATGTAAAGCTTACAACTGAGCTATATCCTCAGATTGCAGATGAACTTGATTCGTCCGTTAAAAGAATCGAACGTGGTCTCAGATATTCCATAGAAGCTGCGTGGGACAGGAACAGAGAAGGCATTAAGGCTATTCTTGGATATTATGATGACTGCAAGCCTTATTCAAGTGAATTTATATGGCTATTAGCAGATAAGTATAGAATGATAAATAATAACAAAACATATATGCATTAAGATATTGATCAATAGTTACAGTAAGGGAGTAAGAAATGAAAGATGTATTTGAAATAGCGGTCTGTGATGACAGCAGCTTTGACAGATTTGTAATTTCAGAAATGATAGATGGCTATTTTAAAGACAAGTCTTTTCTGTATCACGTTACAGAATATTGTAATGAAGTTACTCTAATCGATGATATTGAGGAAAGCAACAGATATGATATTATTTTTCTTGACATTTACCTTAATAGTCTTCTTGGCATCGAAGTTGCAAAAAAACTTCGTTCAGGAGGCTATAACGGGAAGATAGTTTTTCTTACTGCTTCTGATAAGTATGCAGTTGAAAGCTATGACGTAGATGCGGCAGGTTATTTGTTGAAGCCGCATAATTATGAGAAGTTTTGTAATGTAATGGACAGGATCCTCATAGGCAGACGCAAAAATACGATCATAGTCAAGAAACGAAGCAGCGTAGAATATATTTCCTATGATAATATCAGATATATCGAAAGCTCGAATACAAAATGTCTGATCCATTGCAGTGACGGCAAGGTACATACTGTATATACCCGCCTCGATCTGGTGGAAAACGATATTGATGACAAGCGCTTTTTACGCTGCCACAGAAGCTTCCTTGTTAACCTTTATTATGTAAGAAGTATGAATGAAAATTTTGTTATGGATAATGATGAAATAGTTTTAGTCAGAAAAAAGAGCATTAAGGATATTAGACGTATGTATCTTGAATACAATTCAAATGCTGTGCTAACG
>JAEEKC010000301.1 GCA_016282215.1 Lachnospiraceae bacterium | reverse complement strand
TGCTTCCGTTTAAGAAGATGACGCCTATCATTTTTTTCTTATTCATGGGTTGCATCCTTTATTGAATTGACTATCTATCCGTCTGATAACGGGTTGTCTATCTGTAATACTTTCTATGATCCGAAGAACGGTCACAGCGCGCCCTTGGTGCTGAGGACTCCATCGATCCGCGGATCTTTTGACGTTGCCATATCGAGCGCTTTTGCAAAGGCCTTGAAAGCAGCTTCGAGTTTATGATGGTCATTATGTCCGGCCAGCTGTCTGATATGCAGATTCATAGCAGCATTTGAGGCCAGGGCATAGAAAAACTCAACAGCCAGCTGCGTTTCAAACTCTCCCACCTTCGGCGTTGCCATCTCGCACTGAAAGTCCAGATAAAAACGTCCGCAAAGATCCAGGCTTGCCAGCATCAGCGCATCATCCATGGGCAGGATGAAATAACCGTAGCGGCGGATCCCGGCCTTATCGCCTAATGCTTTAGCGATCGCCTGGCCTATAACAATGCCGCAGTCTTCCACGGTATGATGTCCGTCAACATGAAGATCGCCTTCCGCCTTGACCGTCAGGTCGAAAAAGCCGTGTTTTGCAAATCCTTCCAGCATGTGGTCAAAAAAACCGATGCCGGTAGAGATATCGGATCTGCCGGTTCCGTCAAGGTCTATGGTTACGGTGATCTTCGTCTCTTTTGTTTCCCGTGTCACTGTGGCTGTGCGCCTTGTATCAATGCTCATGGTGTGCTCCTTATGATTTCGTATTCATCATGTCAAATATCGATCAATTTCAGTCTGTTGATTTATTAATAATGAAATGCAATCTGATCAATCATTCTCAAACCGTACGGCGATGGAATTTGCATGCGCCGTCAGTCCCTCTTTCTTTGCAAAGAGTTCGATATCCTCATGTACCGCTTTCAATGCATCCTGCGAATATGAGATCAGGCTGGTCTTTTTGATATAGTCATCAACGGACAGGGGTGAGAAAAATCTGGCCGTTCCGTTGGTCGGCAGGACGTGGTTCGGTCCGGCAAAATAGTCGCCCAGCGGTTCCGATGAGTATTCGCCCAGGAAGATCGCACCTGCATTTTTCACATAGGTCATCGTCTCATACGGGTTCTTTGTCTGGATCTCAAGGTGTTCGCTGGCTACTTCATTGACAGCGTCGATGGCACTTGCCATATCTTCCGCCACCAGGATATAGCCGTAGTTTTCCAGACTCTTTTCAATGATCTCACGTCTTTCAAGGACTTCGAGAAACTTGTCAATTTCAGCAGAAACATTTTCAGCCAGTTCCATGGAAGTGGTGATCAGGATCGCGCTGGCCAGCTCATCGTGCTCTGCCTGTGATAACAGATCAGCAGCAACATATCTCGGATTTGCGGTCTCGTCAGCCAGAACCAGGATTTCCGAAGGGCCGGCGATGGAATCAATGCTCACATAGCCGAATACGGCTTTCTTGGCAAGGGCTACAAAAATGTTGCCCGGGCCTACGATCTTGTCCACTTTCGGGATCGATTCCGTACCGAAAGCCAGGGCTGCGATCGCCTGTGCGCCGCCGGTCTTATAGATCTCATCCACGCCTGCGATCCTGGCTGCCGCTAAGGTGCCGGGATTGACTTTTCCGTCCGGTCCTGCCGGGGATGTCATCACGATCCGCTCAACACCTGCCACCTGTGCCGGAATGACAGTCATCAATGTAGAAGACGGATAAGCAGCCTTTCCGCCGGGTACGTATACGCCGACTTTTTCCATGGGCGTTATGCGCTGTCCGAGAATGCTTCCATCGGGCTTTGTATCAATAAAACTGTTGCGTTTCTGTTTCATGTGGAAATCACGGATGTGCGCTGCGCTCTTTTCCATGACCGCATAAAACTCCGGACCGACGGCTGCTACTGCTTCGTCGATCTCTTCTTTCGTCACCCGGAAGGTCTCTTTTGTCACATTGTTATGATCGTATTTATGGGCCAGATCAAAAATGGCTTCATCGCCCTCAGCCTTCACTCTTTCAATGATCTGCCTGACCGTCTCTTCGTACTGCCCATACTGGTTCGGGCTGCGCTGCAGGAGATTTTGCAGCAGATCCTTTCGGGTTTCCTCTGTCAGTTTTACGATTCGCATCTCTTCGCTCCTTCGTCTCGTTCTCTCAAGTTCCAAACAACAAGTTATTATACCACTTTTGCGTCAAAATCTCTACTACTGATTTTTTAAGATTTCCGCAAGATTTCCGATTCGTTTCATCGACTATATTTTACACAAATCTTTATAGAAAAATCCCCGATACCTGATTTCAGATATCGGGGATTGTAAAACTGCTTCCGTCAAAATGAACGATCGCCGTATACCGCTTTTGTCAGGTGAACAGCGCCGTGACATTGCGCTGCTTATTATCCATCTGTTTCTTCTGCATCATAAGCCTGTAGGTATCGAGCGTATGCTGTTTTTGGAGCTTGCTGACATAGTCACCGTACTCCGTGTCCCCCATTCTGCTGATCCCACTTGTCAGGTTATATGCTGTATTGCGGTTGGAATTGTACGCATATTCCAAGGCATTTGTCTGCGCGCCGACTGTACTGCGGCTCGTATTGATGGATTCGAGCGCTTTGTCGATGGCTGACAGGTCAAAACTGCCGGTCACATCAAAATCTTCAATCC
>JAEEKC010000300.1 GCA_016282215.1 Lachnospiraceae bacterium | reverse complement strand
GTTATGAAGATATATCGTCGCGCAGCACATAACATGACAAAACGGTCCGAATATCAGCATTCCGATCAGCCCCGCTCTGTAAGCATGTGCGTATTTATCTGACTTTGCAGCAATGACCCGGTATACTCCGAAAAAGCACATCGTTTCAATCGAAATACCAATCATTCCTAACAAAGCAGCCCAGAAAATCCTCGTATCCGAAACTGTGCTGTACCTCGAAAAATACTGAGCCATGCCTGTCAGAGAAAGATCCGCAATCCCCCAGCCAGTAACATATCGCCACCTATAAGAGCCAGAAGCGCGGCAACGATTCCGAGCTTAAATAAGTGTACTATCCTTTCCCAGTCAGGTTTTCCTAATTCTTCGAACTGCATTTTTTCCTCTCCGCTCCGCCTTTCGTTTTTAGCACATGCTAATCTCATCTCATTTTATTGCTCCGCATATAATGCGGAGCAATTATAATCTTCTTTCAATTTGCGATTAGTCTATGCTAACTCAGACATCATATCACCTTTTCTATACAAAATCAATACCTTCACGCAATCTGCCAGTTCTCCGCCTCCTGTCGGATTCTGACAAATCCCGCGTACTTTCCTCCCAGGCTTACAAGTTCTTCGTGCTTTCCCCTTTCTACGATAGATCCTTCATCCACAACAAGTATCTGATCCGCTGCCTCGATCGTTGCAAGTCTGTGAGCGATGATGATCACGGTCTTACCTTTCGACAGTTCAGTCAGGGCGCCCTGAATCAGATGTTCATTCTCAGGATCTATACTCGCGGTTGATTCATCCAATATGATGATCGGTGCGTTTTTCAGAATTGCCCTGGCTATGGAAATTCTCTGCTTCTGACCTCCCGATAAGGTTCCGCCTCCTTCTCCGATCACTGTATCGTATCCCTCCGGCAGTTCCATGATAAAATCATGGCAGCGCGCTTTCTTTGCGGCTTCTATCATTTCATCCTCCGACACATTTTCTCTGCCGAAGCATATATTTGCGCGAACGGTATCATTGAACAGATAAACATTCTGGAATACCATCGAGATATTCGTAAGGAGACTGTCCAGACTGTAATGTTTCAGATCTGTTCCTCCAAGTGTGATACTGCCATTCGTCACATCGTAAAACCTTGCGATCAGATTACAGATGGTTGTCTTTCCGCTTCCCGAAGGACCCACGATCGCTGTTGTGCTTCCCTGCGGGATTTCAAAGGATACATTCTTCAATACTTTTCTGTTTTCCGTCGACACCGCGTTGGAATATGAAAAGTCTACGTTTTTAAATGCGATATCATAGCTTTCGGGTTTGATATTCTCCCCCTTTGCATCAATGAGATTGGCGTCGGAAAACATCTCCATTTTATCGAATGCATTATTGATCACGGATAAAACATGCGCACTGTCGGCAATCGGTTCCACGGAATTAAAGATCGACATAGACAGGAACGCCACGATCAGTACCATCGACAGTTCAAGTCTGCCTGCAAGACCGGCATGCATAACTGCAATGATCATCCATACACTTGCTGCTTTCAATGCAAATATGTGCAGACAGTTATACGGGATAAATCCCCATTCTATCTTTAACGCTATCTTTTTTGCACTCGCGCAGGCCTGTGTAAAATCTCTGACGGATGCTCCCTCCATTCCAAAAGACTTGACAACCGGCAAGCCTCTTGTATATTCCAAAGCCGCTCTGGTAAGCTTTTCGTTTTCGCTGCCGAGCACCTTCGTATTGGCGCTGCTGTGCTTCGATATCATCAAAAGGAACAGGAACGAAACTGCCACACCCGCTAAAGCGATCAGCGCACATTCGGGAATGATGAAAAGCAAAAACAGCAGGATGCACAAAAAATTCAGATATCCTCCCACAAATCCGTCCACCATGCGAATTCCCATATTCTCAAACGTAGCAAGTCCCGTCGTTATGGCATTTAATATCGCTCCGGTATCGTTTGTCTGGAAGTATCCTAACGATACACGCTTCAGCGCTTCTCCGATCTTCAGTCTGTCCCTCGCCACCAGCTCATAACCTATCTTTTCATGAAATCTTGCTTTCAGATAATCAAAAACAAATCTCCCAAGCACCATCAGCGTTATGAGAAAAAAGCTCTTTAACGCAAGTCCGGAGTCGATTCCTTTCCCTGCTTTTATATCACCCACGATCCCGCCGATCACGTATCCTGCATATGCAACCGGAGCAGCCACTGCCCACGATGACAGAAACGAAAACAGAAACCCCGCAAACAGGCTTGCCTTAAACTCCCCGCACCAGTCTATGATCCTCTTTACCGTTTTAAACATATCTTTACGCCTCCTTCACATTTCCGGCCGCCCAGTTTCTTGCCCCGATATGAGCCTGCCACATCCTCTGATATAACGGTGACTTCTCCATAAGTTCCTCTTGAGTCCCCTCTGCTTCAATCCTGCCGTCATTCAGCACTACGATCCTGTCAGCATTCTTAATGGTCGACAACCTGTGCGCGATCACGAGAAGCGTCTTGCCCCTTGTCAGATTGGCGATGGATTCCTGAAGCTTCGTCTCGTTCTCCGGATCCGTAAACGCCGTTGCTTCATCAAGTATCACCACCGGTGCGTTCTTAAGCATCATCCGTGCTATGGCGATCCGCTGACGTTCACCGCCCGACAGCCGCTTTCCCGCCTCTCCTGCTGAGGTATTGTATCCATCGGGAAGTTTTCTTATAAACTCATCACAGCATGCCGACTTTGCCGCCTGTATCACTTCTTCGTCTGTGGCATCCGGTTTGCCCAGTCTGATATTCTCCATGATGGATCTGGAAAACAGGAAATTATCCTGTGTGACAAAACTTACAATATCAGCCAAAGATGTAACCTTCAGTTCTTTTATATTCACACCGCCTATACTGATGCTTCCGCTGCTCACATCCCAGAATCTGGCAAGCAGTTTTGCCACGGTAGATTTTCCTCCTCCGCTCGGTCCCACAAGTGCCGTAAAGCTCCCCTCCTTCATCGAAAGATCGATCCCGTGAAGCACTTCTCCATCTTCCTCATCATAGGCGAAATGTACATCCTTCAATTCGATTGAATAATGCTCGGGAAGCAGCTCTTTCTCCGGTTCCGGCAGACTTTTGATCTTCAGAAGTTTCTGTATCTCCAGCACCGTATACTGCATCTGTCTTAATCCATTTGAAAAGATCTCGATCTTCGCCATACTGATGACCATTGACATGGCCAGCATGACGGACAGGGCCATCTGAGAAACACTCATGCTTCCTTTTCCGACAAGAAGAATGCTTATCGGTACGACACCGAGCAGCGTCGCCGGCATAAATGCAAAGGCGAGTTTCATTGTCACCCAGGTAGATTCCAGCCACTCTATCACAAAATCCCTGTAGTTTCTGATCGAACCGGCAAATTTTTCATAACTCACCCCGGCCTTGCCGAAGGCCTTAATGACCTCTATCCCCTCCACATATTCCACGATCATGCTGCTCATATGTGCGTTTGCTTCCTGGTATTTTGTCATATTCTTTCCACTCAGTTTGAATGTGAGCATCATAAAAACAAGTCCCAGAGGTAACGCCAGAAGCGCTGCCAGCGCAACACGGATATCCACTACAGCCAATGCAATAAAACATACGATCGGAAGCAGGATGTGCCCGGCGCCTTCCGGAACTACATGCGCAAGCGGAGGCTCAATATCCTCGATCTTATCTACGATCACGCCTTTGATCTCCCCGATCGAGTGAGCGGTAACGTCTCCGAGCGGAGCCTTTAAGAATACATCCGCCACCTTAAGCCTGAGTCCTTCCAACACGTTGAACGCCACATAATGCGATATTCCCGTAGATATCCCAAAGCAGACCACTTTTACGAGATACGCAAGGATTGCTGCCAGACTTAAGCGAAGTACATATGCTCTGTCAAGGTTCCCGGCTATATATCTGTCCAGCATACGGTACACAAGATAGTACGGCACAAGTCCCGAGATAAGGCTGATCATGGAAAAGACCACGGATACTCCCAGTCTTCCTCCGCTTCCTTTCGCATAGGACAGCAGCGTCCCAAACCATTTCTTTTCTTCTTTCGACATTTCTTCGTTCATGACATTTATCTTCCTTTCTTAATTTATGATTCATTTTTCAACTTCGTATTTTCATATCGACCTTTGCGCTGTCAGGAATCTTTGTTCCCTTCTGTTTTACGCTAACGGATCACCGCTTTTGTTAGCTTACCCTCTAAACGATCTCACCGCCTGATTTCTGATGAAACCAGACGGTGAGTTAATTTTTTCTATATGCAGTTTTAAGCTTCGGAAACCTATCTTCTGCTCATCACTATATTCCTAACAACTGTTTCCATCCCGGCAAAAAAAACTTCTCCAGCGTTTCCAGTGAGCCGGTCGCCTCCTCATATGAGTAATTGTGAACGACCGGTTCAAACAACGCCGTGATGTAGGCAGTCAGCAGGAGATGCATCTGCGGCGGTGTGATCTTCGGCACTTTGTACCCTGCTTCCCGAAGCTTAGCAAAATACGCTAGAAGCTTCTTCTGCGCCGCCTCAGTCAGATCGTGCAGGAAGTTTTCATACTTACTTCCCTTTGATTTTGCAACCAGAAGATGATAATCTTCCATGTTCGGATATACCAGTTCTCGCATCATATCGATATTGGAATCCTGCCAGACAAGCTTCCTGCCCTTCTTTACCGGCTCCTCATAACGCATCATATGCGCCTTCGCCCAGGAATCAAGGTTTGCCACCGCCGGAGACACCAACTGATCAAACAGATCCTCTTTATCTTTACAATGCCTGTAAATTCCCGCAGCCGTCATATTGCACCGATCTCCGATACTGCGCATCGATGCCTTTTCATATCCCATTTCCAGAAACTCAGCTCTTGCAGCCGCCATGATCCTGATATGACTGATCGATTTATCTCTCGGCAATACACCGCCTCCTTTGTTAGTTAATTGTGTATGCTAACGGCATTAACTAACGTATATAAACTATCACTTATCTTTATTGCTGTCAAGCACAAATATCGATTAACCTTAGTCAGGCAACTATCTTATTCCCTATTCTTCAAAACTTCAGCAGGTACGATCTTTTTAATCTTGCCGGTCAGGATACTGCTGATGACCAGATAGATCAAAACGACTCCGCCAAGGATTGCAGCATACAAAAACCAGTCAAATGCAAGATCCATTCCCATCGCTGTATTAGCGATAAAATACGGATAGATGGAATCCGCAATCTTCTTCACGATGGGTATGCCTATGCAGGCACCTGCGATCACCGCATAGAAGTTCCCGTCCAGATAGACCTTTCGGATCTCCTTCATTCTGTAACCGAAGATCTTCACCAGTGAGATTCCGAAGGCCGCACGGTCTATCATCACATTCAGCATCAGATACATGACTGCGATAAAAATGAGAACTGACACTACGATCAGGATCACGATCAGGGACATCATCTGATCCACAAAGATCCCTGCGGCATTTTCAATATCCGAACGCTTTGTCACCGAATACACTCTTCCGCCGTCAATCTTCAGATCCTTATCCGAAACCAGCATATTGTAGTAATCATCCGCTTCACCGAAGAGATCTCTCATTTCATCAATATCCATATAGGCGGTAAGACCTATGGAATAATCCACAATGTCCGAAACCGTAAATGCATAGCTTTTATCCTCCGAAACATCATCCAGAATAAATGTATCGCCCACATGCAGGTCGTATTTCTGCGCCGTTGAGGATGCGATCACAAGCTCTTTTTTATTCCCGCTGGTCTTGAAGTTATAGTATCTGTTGTCATCATCAATACCGATCAGATTTACATCAAGTGAATAATCCAGATAATTCATGGACAGATTCTTCATAAAGCAGCCTTCGGCATCCTTCGGCGCTTCTTCCATCGGATACTTCAGGACATACATATACTCATAATTGATGTCCGCGATATTATCTTTTTTTACGTTATTACACAGGACGAAACAATCCAGTCCGATCATGAAGATCAGGAGTGCTACGATCATGCCGATCACAACCGTAAAGACGCTTCTTTGCTCTCTGGACAGTTGTCTTTTCGTAAACTGCGGAAGGAAGTTTCCATCTTTTTTCCCCCTCTTTCCGGCCACGTTGTTTCCTGCTGCAAAATTGCCCTTCACAAGGCTTTCCTGCTCATTTTTGATCAGGGAAAGCGCCGTCTTAGAGAGTTTTTTGTTGATCACAAGAACATTGACGATGATGGAGATGACAGGCGGCATTACAACGCAGTACATAATAATGTAAAGCGGATATACTTTTTGCATTCCCGGAATACTGTAATACAGATAGCTGTCGAGCATCTGATAATCCACTCCGACCTTGCTGAAACCAATCGCCATTCCGATCAGTCCCGCCAGGAATGTAACCACTGTCGGAAGAAGCACATAATGTGTGATGAGGCTGCTCTTTCTTACCCCCATGGCATACAGCGTTCCGATCACGCTGCTCTCGCTGCTGATCTGATGAATGATAAAAACAGAGATCACATATGCAAAGAGCATGACAAGGATCGCTCCCGCCACAAGGCTTACCAGCCTCTTTAATATCACATCACTGGCCGCATCACTGGCAATCCTGGGATTGTCTTTATTCTCATAGAAGCTTTCAAGGTTCGGAATATTCACTTCATAGTTTTCATTCAGAAACTCCCTGACATCTTTGTCAAACTCTTCGACGCCATCCCTGAATTCTTCCGCTCCGTCCAAAAGTTCAGCACTTCCATCCGCAAGTTCTTTCGCTCCATCCTTAACTTTCCCAGTTCCCTCCAGATATTCATCTGTAATCTGCGTAAGCGGCGCATAAGGAGAAGCTTTCAGCACGTCAAGATTCCGGTTGTTATCTGCGACGGCTTGATGAAGGTTTTCAGATCCGTCCCTCAGCTCATCGGCACCGTCGTTTACTTCTTTGACACCGTCATAAAGCTCCGCACTTGCATCCACAAGTTCATCCAGTGCATCTTCAAAATCCGTCTTATCCTGATACATCCTGTCCACATATTCGATCAGATACGCGTTTCCCGATGCCTTGTAATCAAATTCAATATCCTTGATATCGTCCTTCAGCTGTCTTGCCAGCGTCTCTTTTTCCTTGCCGCTTTTGGACTCGGTGTCTTTGAATCTGTATGCGTAGGTATAATCCTCTACGCCGACAGCATCTGAATTTTTGATCTGTTCATAGGCTGTATCTGATACAAATGCCACGCCGAAACTCAGGGGATCTGCGGTCATATCCGAAAAATTCTTAACGGTCAGGTTATAATCAGGCACGCAGCCGATACCGGAAATCCTGTAATCCATATCCGCAATGCTGATCACATCTCCCACCTTCAGATCATTCCGTTCAGCAAACAGATTCATGACCACGATCTCGTCATTTGTTTCCGGCAGTTCCCCTTCATCCAAACTGATCAGATCAATACTGTTTCTGACCTTGAAAACTCTGAGGGTCTTTTCTTCTGAGGTGTTCTCCCTTTCCTCGCTGATCATAGCCGGTACATCCACACTGAAGATTTTTTCTATCTCACCATACTGATCAGAAAGACGCTTTTGCTGCTCACCGGTAAGCGGTACAAATACCGTAAATTGCCCATCCTGCAATTTACATTCTCTGTTATACCGCTCGGTTCCCGCTATGGTAGTTTCCGCCATACCGGCAACGCTGACTACCAGATACATTCCAAGCACGATCATAAACATAAGTGCAAGGTATCTTCCGAAATGAGATTTCAACTCCCTAAGCAGTCTTTTATTCAAACTCTTCATTTACAAATCCTCCAGCTTTGCTGCAGGAATCTTTTCTTCATTCCTGTAGTTCTTTCTAATCTCTCCGTCCTTCATGATGACCACCTGATCCACCATGTTTTTGATCGCATTGTTATGGGTTACGATCAGCATGGTCGTTCCGTATTTTTCATTCACTTTTTCAAGCAATATCAGGATATCCTTTGAAGTTTTGGAATCAAGCGCTCCTGTAGGCTCATCGCAAAGAAGAAGCTTCGGATTTTTGATCAGTGCCCTTGCAATGGCACATCTTTGCTGCTGCCCGCCCGACAGCTGCGACGGGAACTTGTTCTGATGTTCCGTCAGCCCCAGAACCTCGAGCAGCTCATCGATATCCATGGGATTGTCTGAAAGATACTCACATACCCTGATATTCTCACGAACGGTCAGATTCGGAACAAGATTGTAAAACTGAAAAATGAACCCCAGGCTCTCTCTTCGATAATCCGACAACGCATTGTTCTTCAGTCCCACGATTTCCTTACCGGATATTTGGATGGAGCCACTGTCCACCGTATCCAGTCCACCGATGCAGTTCAACATGGTGGATTTACCGGAACCGCTGGTGCCCTGTATCACACACATCACGCCTTTTTCGACTGAAAGATCGATCCCCTTCAGCACCTGAATATAACTGCCTCCTTCACCGTAACTTTTCTTTAATCCTTTCACTTCCAGATACATATCATCATTCCTTTCCGAAACACGAATAAGATCCATTCTCGCTGTATAAGAATTTCTCAGTTCGCATGCGCATTTCCGAAAATATAACTTTCAAGGCACTTATAAGTTTCATCGCTGATCGCATGCTCCATCACGCATGCCTCCCTGTCAGCGACATCTTTTTTCACGCCCACGGACATCAGCCATTTGGAAAGCAGCGAATGCTTGCTGTATATTTTCTCTGCCAACGCTTTCCCTTCGTCCGTAAAGAAAATATAGCCGTCTTTGTCAAAAAATATCATCTTCCGCTCACGCAGTTTCTTCATGGCACTGCTGACGCTGGGCTTTGTCACACCCATCTGTTCGGCGACATCAACGGATCTTACCTTCTCGTTCTTCATTTGAAGGATCAGTATGCTTTTCATATAGTCTTCTGACGAACTGTTTTTTTCCATTGCAATCCTCCCCAATGATCAATAGTTTATCGATCCTGTATTTTCATATCGAGCTTTACACTACCATCAAAGATGTTACGATATTACTTCCCACATCTGGCCCATGTTTTTGAAACCGCCATCCGGCAGGCATCCCTTGCAGGCCTTTCCGCCTTCAGATGAGCCGCAGCCTGTGCAGCCACTGCAGGAAACCTGATCGCAGAGGACTCTTCGGATCATGCCGGCATGCTCTAAGTATTCGATCTGCCTGAGCACATCTTTAGTGTCGGTTCCAAGCTGCTGCGCTAACATCTGTATGGTCCTTGCATGTCCGTCTTTCAGTAGTTTCAGTAATTCTTCCATTCCACACCCTCTTTTACCAGATCAATAATCCTATATGATATACGATGGTAGACAGTACCAGCGCTCCAACCGTATAATAAGCCGCGATTTTTGCCGTCCATTTGGCAGATGCCGTTTCCTGATAGGTTGCCGCAAGCGCTACCACGCAGGGCATGTTAAAGGTGATGGCAAAAATGAATGCCAGAGCTTCCGGTTTGGATACATTGGCAAGCAGCAAAGTTCCCAGGTTCGCATCCCTTGCAGCACCGCTCATGGCATCTGAAAATGCCGTATAGAAAGAGCCGTCCGTAAACAGGGCACTGATAACACCAAGTGCGCCTTCTTTTCCTACGGAAGAAGCGACAAATGCCATAAACAGTTTCCAGCCCATTCCGAACACTTTGGTCACCGGCTCGATCACCTTACCGATCTTAAACAGTACGGGATCCGTACCCGGAACAAAGGAATAGCTGAGCAGCCAGAACAGGGCGCAGACCAGAAGTACGACTTTTGCTACTCTGAAGAAAGTGTCCTTTGTCCTTCCCAAAACATATCTGAAAAGCGCTCCCCACTTGGGTTTGTGATAAGGCGGCAGTTCCATGATCATGCCGAACCTGTCTTCTTTTTTCACCAGTTTCCCGCCGAATATCTTTGCAGTGATCCACATATGCAGGATCATGGTGGCCAGGATTGCAACAATGACCAATACTGCACCGGGTCCGAAAAACAGAGCCGAGAGCATGGGAATAACC
>JAEEKC010000299.1 GCA_016282215.1 Lachnospiraceae bacterium | reverse complement strand
TATATCCGTACTGACCAGCAATGTGTTCTTTCCCGTTTCCGCACTCTTTACCGCGTGGGCCGCTGCCACGCTGCTTTTTCCGACGCCGCCTTTTCCTGTAAAAATAAAAATCCTGCTCATATGATTCCCTTTCTCTGTTTATCCTTAACGGACTGCTATACTCTTACTCTTCTTAACTCTGGCTGTGATTCTTTCCATTTACTTCTTTTCCTGAATACTTCTACGCTCGAAGTATTTACTTTTTTTGTGGGCAGCCTGTTCGCTGCCCTAAGTTATCTTGATTTCTAATCTCTATCGATAATCATTTTCCCTTGCTCTATCGTGATTTTCCCTTGCTCTATCGCGCTTTCTCTTACTCTATCGTGCTTTCTCTTACTCTATTGTGATCTTTCTGACTCTCGTCTTCTCCACCTTCTGTTCCTTACGGTCCTTTTCTTCCTTCAGCACTTTCTTGACTTTTCCCATCATGCCTTCGAGAAGTTCCATCTCTTCTTTGGTCAGTGATCCGAGTAATTTCATGCCGTAGGATAAAAGTTCATCCATCAGTTTTTGAAACTGCAGCCGCCCCTTCTCGGTAAAACTGATGAGCACGATCCGCTTGTCTTCCTTTGCACGCATCCGGCAGATCATCTCGTTTTTTTCCATCCGGCCGATGATGCCGGTGGCCGTATTGAGCGGTACGTGGATGTACTCGGCGACCTGCGACATATTCACTTCGCTCTTCCGGTACAAAAGCCAGAGGATCAGGACTTCGTTCTTCGTACAGTTCAGGAAGATGTTCTCCCAAAGATCCGAGGAGATCAACTCCTTCACTTCTTCGATATAGTCGTAAAACTGTTCCAGCCCTGCGCCGGATAATTCCTGTTCTGCCAAGCTTTCTTCACCTCTGTTTCGGGTTTTTGTTGAATACTTCTTCTCTCGAAGTAATTTAATTCTACATCCGAAGTATTTATTTGTCAATACTTTCTTAACAACAAAAATCCGGCATCCGCGATTTGCAGATGCCGGGGTGTCATTGGGGACGGTTCTCTCTGACAACCTTGCACTACAGGTTGTCACAGAGAACCGTCCCCACCTGACACCATTACGTTCAGCCGAGGTTGTCAAAAAGAACCGTCCCCTTTGTTTCCTTGCACAAGAGAAAGTTGTCGCTCGAGTTCTTTGATGCGGTTGTCTTTTTCGGCAATTACCCCTTCCTTTTCGGCAATTATCTTTTCATCTTCTTTTTTCTGTTCTTCTTTTGCCTCTTCGCGGATTAACTGTTCGTATTCTTTTTGATCAAATTCAAAGATACTCATTTTCTCTACCTCCGCCTTGTTTCTTTTAAAAAAATCGGATAATACACCTTCGTCAATACATTCATCAACTGCAATTCTAACTGCCTTTTCGAAAGGCATTCCAGCTTCTTTGTTCTTTCTGATTTTCTCCCAATATGTCACATAACCCATAAGCGCCGGACAATCTTTCTTGAGTTTATCGTTATATCCCGGATTGATATTCAACTGGATCGCAACAAGTTCAAGATTAACCGGCTTTTCCAAGACGGGCTCGCCTGTTTTTTTATCTTTCACCCAGGCTCCATCATAGGCCTCTGACAATCTGAGTTCGCGACGTTCCGGCTGTTCCTCTTGTCCGTTATAAAACACGACAAACGTAGGTACCGGCAGCCGGATTATACTTTTTGAATATATCTTGCGATTGATATAGTTTTTTTCAAGCACTTCCGAAAAATACTGCAAAAAACGCAAGGGCATGTTCGGATTGAATGTAGACTGCTGCTCATACAAATGAATATCCGTTCTGATCAGGAGCGCCAGATCATTTTTATACGCCATGAAAATGGCATTTTCCAGTGTTTTGATCTCCAGTTCGTTTTCATCCGTATAATGTGTTCCCGCAATCGCGTTATACAGACTCAGGAGCTGTTTTTTCTCCTTAAACAGCATGCGGAATACAGTATCCCTCTGGTTCGTGATGACACTTACTTCTTTCATTTTGGTACCTCCTTTTGGTTTTCATGTTTAGGAGGTACTTTCATTCCCTCCTGCTTTTTAAATAGTTTGGAATAAAAGCACGGGGAATGTTGAATCAGAAAACATAGTAATAAGATAATCAGATAATTAACTTTGAATTTACCCGTATGCTTTCGACTTCACTTTACCATTTCGCAAAGGAGGCGTCAAGCAGATTCTGAAGGGTGTCATAGGGGACGGTTCATTTTGACAACCAGTATTGCAAGGTTGTCAAAAAGAACCGTCCCCGTTGACAACCTCTGTGGTGATACGGGCGACTTTGCCCCAGGGGGGATCGATGCGGTCGTTGTTGAGAAGCCACAGGACAGGGATGCCCATGGCGATGCTTTCTTTCGGGAAGGGGGCCAGGCCGTCGGTCAGGATGATGATGCTGGCGGGTAGTTTGTCCTGCATGTATCTTCTGACGTATTCGAATATCACGCGGAAATCTGTTCCGCCGCCGCCGAGGGGTTTTATGATCCGAAAGCTTTCTTCATCGGAAAAGGGTACCGGCTCTGTCACGCCGGCATCAAAAAAACCAAGCCATCCGGTCAGTTTTCCGTCGAACTGGTCGATCGCTCCCTTCACTTCCGAATATGCAGTTGTCACCATATCATCCGACATGGATCCGGAAGTGTCGATCATAAAAAGGATGTCGGACACCATGTCTTCCTTATCATTGAAATCCGGCAGGAAGAAGTCAAAGTCTGCCATTCTTCTGTCGGGCGGTGTAAAGGAATAGTCTGCGATCTCTTCCTGGACAAAGCTGTCAAGAACGGTCCGCCAGTCCGTCTGCGGTTCTTTCAGCTCTTTCAGAATGCGGACCGCAAAATCAGGCAGAGTGCCTCTCTGGTTCGAGGGATCCCGTACGCTGATCGCTTCCGCAGCGTCCTCAAGCCGCTTTACCCACAGGTCCTGCAGCCACTCATCTTCTTCCATTTCTTTCCATTTCGAGTGGTCATCCCAGGAATCGAACTGTCCTGCTCGCTGACCGCCATGGTCTTTCCCGGATGTAGATGTACCATCCGTTTCCTGATTCGAGTTTTGTGAGTTGTTCTTGTACCGACGTCCGTGGTCCTTTCCGGCAGGTGACGCACTTCCTGAAGCCGCTTCGTCAGATTCCTGTTTCTTATTCTTTGAACCTCCCACCTGTCGTTGACTTCTGCTGCTTTTCCCGTCAGCCGCCGCATTTCCCATCATGCTTCGATAAGGCGACCCCGGCGCAGTCAGCATGGCGTATACCTGCTCTGCCGTATATTCATAGCCTTCCTTGCCGTCCGGCGCGATATGCATGCTCTCGCCATATTCTTTCAGCGTGATCCTGCTTTTATCCATGTGGAAGGATTTGAGGATGTTGGAATTGACGACAATATCGCAGGCTATGTTGAACAGTTCCTTATCTCTCTCGCCGCTTCGCAAGCAGTGCTGCAGGACAACGTGCAGCACTTCATGCATCAGGACAAAATCCAGTTCCCGGTCACTGATACTGTCCAAAAATTCCGTACCAAAATAAATCCTGGTCCCGTCCGTCGCAGCGGTGTCCAGTCTGCTGTCGAGCGCAAACTTCATGTGCATGATCAAAAGGCCGTAAAACCCGTTGACCGAAAGGATCCTCATGCGTGAGAGCAAAAGCCGGCGCATATATTTCTTTTGTTTTTCCTCAGACAGAACCATTGAGCAAACTTCCTTTCGTACTGAGCCACTTCATAAACTCAGGAATTGCAATGAGTTTTGATGTGAAGTCTTCTTCGATATACATATAATCCTTCATCAGGACCGTGGCAAAATCAGGCGGCATTCTCATTGCATAACGGATCGAATTTCCAATGCGTCTGATGTCTTCCTTATGCTCTCTGGCATAGCAGAGCATGGAAGATGTCAGCGCATACAGGGCGTCCGTGTTGTTCGGCAGTGTGGGGATTTTTCCATCAAAAATCTCCTCCACCTTCGGCAGGTCCTTATACACCCTGGCCCAGGTACGCAGTTCCACTGCTACTCCGTTACCGACGATCCCGGCGATAAAAGGATAGGCTGTCTCGATATCATCCGAAATGCCGTTTAAGACATCGCTGACCATCTCCCACGCTCTCGGTGTCGGGAATGCCAGATCATCATTTGCGGCATCAAATGCCATCAGATGATCCCGACGGAAGGATAAAAAGCCGATCACTTTGCCGTTGATGCCGGACTTGATCGCCCACTGCTTCCATGCCTCAAAATTCCCTTCCACTTCGAAATGCATCAGGCGGTTTGCCAGGGCTTTCGGCATCTTATAGGCAACGGACCTGTCGGTGACTCTGTTGCCGGCTGCGATCACGATGCAGTTATCCGGCAGTTTATGCTCTCCCACAGTGCGGTCCAGTGTGATCTGATAGGCTGCTGCCTGAACAGACTGCGGCGCGGCGGATATCTCATCGAGAAACAGAATGTTGAGCACATCCTCAGACGGATCCATCTCAAAGATCTTCGGCCTGAGCCAGACTGCCAGCGTCTTATCCTCATTGGCCGTCGGAATGCCGCGAAGATCGATGGGATTGAACAAAAGCAACCTGACATCCGTGATATGTACTTTCTTTCCGGTCTTTTTTTCGACACGCTCTCCGATTTGTCTGACCGCCTGGGACTTACCGACACCGGGCGGGCCCCAGAGCATGACAGAAGGCATGCGCCAGGCCGGTGATCCTGCGCCGATCATCGTTCCATACGCTTCGGTCAAAAGCTCGACAAGTTTGCCTGTCGAAACAATCGGTAAGTTCTTATGTTTTAATTCACTCATTTTTTATCTACCCCCAATGCTTTGTCGATGGCCTCGATCCTGCGCTGCAGGCTCTCGATCTGGTCTGTATAGTTCTCCTGGTGGTCCAGCTCTGCGTGGATCGCTTTTACCCTGCCTTCCTGTTTCTCAAGAGACAGTTTCAGCTTATCAAGTTTCTCCGGCAGACACTCCAGAAAATTGTCGATCCTGATCAGGTTGCCCATCTGGGTATCTCCCATTTCAATCTGGTATTTTCCCGTGCGGGAAAGCCAGATATAGGGCCTGAGCTGACTCATGCCGGCAGGCAGAATGATGTCAAATCCCCTGTACCTGGTCAGGAAACGCTCCTTGTCCCTGAAGTCATTCTCTTTGACAGCCGTATTCAGCTGCTCCCTCAGCTGCTTTCTATCTTCTGCCTCCCGGTCCTTTTCGGCTTTCGTCTCAGCAGGCGGGTTCTTTTCCTTCCACTGTCTGTACAGGTCGGCGTCGCATGTGCATTCTGCGATCTGCACTTTTGTCGCCGCTATCCTGACGGGCAGTTCCAAAAGCTCTTTCTCCATGCCAAGGCGTTCTTCCACCGTTTTTCTCTGAAGGGAAAGGGATCTGGACAGCTCGTTTTGCAGCTCAACCCTCTCTTTCACCAGTGGATTGCCCACTGCCAGCGCTTTGACTTCAGCGTAATCCAGGACGGTATCCTCGATATCAGAGCCTTCCCGCAGTCCGAGCGAACCGGACAGCAGGTTCGAGATGAAACGCTGCTTTGTCTCTAACAGCTGCCAGGAATAGGCATCAAAACTGCCCTCAGTGATATATCGGAAAAGCTTCACCTTCGGATTCATATTTCCCTGACGCAGGATACGTCCCTCTCTCTGGGTCATATCCGCAGGTCTCCAGGGCACATCGAGATGATGCAGTGCGATCAGGCGGTCCTGGATATTCACGCCAAGACCGAGCTTGAACGTCGAACCGATCAGCACGCGGACCTGACCCTTTCTGACCTTGGTAAACAACGTCGTACGCTTGCTTTCCGTTTCCGCATCATGAATGTATGCGATCTCCTCTGCCGGAATCCCGCGCGCGGTCAGACGCATTTTTAACTCATCATAGATGTTAAAGCCGGCCTTCGGTGTGGAAATATCGCAGAAAACCAGCTGCGTGCTCTTTTCCGCCATTGTATTGTAATAGATTTCCAGGATATTATCCGCACATCGCTCCACCTTGGAAGAAAAAACGCAGCCCGCATTTTGATCCACCAGCCGAAGGTCCAGCGCCGCTTTGCGGCCGTCGGTGGTGATCTTGAGCATATTATCCTCCGTGCGCTCAACCAGGCCTTTACGCACATCATCCGCGCGCTTTGAGATCTCCTGCAGGTACTCCGAAAAATCCGGTGACCTTGGCACCAGCGTATCCTGATATCCATCGTGCTGTGGAATACCGTCGGTCACATCCACCTGATGGAAATCGGCGATCATGCCCAGAAGCGATGTCAGCTCCGGCAGGTTATGGAATTTGGAAAACCGCGTGGCCAGCCTGTAGGAATTCGTATCCACGTCAATTTCGAATTCTGTCTTGCGCTCGGCAAACATACCCACCCAGCTGTCAAAACTGCTAAGATCCAGCATGGCCAGCTCCCCGCTCTGAAGGTAACTTTGCATGATATAAGCGTCCGTGATGGAATTGGTAATGGGTGTGCCTGTGGCAAAAACAACGCCTCTGCCGCCGTTATTTCTTTGGATCAGATGCACCTTGTCCATCATGTCCTTGCACTTCTTAGAGCCCGCATTGCTGACACCGAGCACCATATTGGTCCTGGTTTCAATGGGTACATTTTTAAAATTATGGGCCTCGTCCACAAAGAGCCGTTCAATCCCCAGCTCATCAAAGCAAATGACATTTGCCGTCTCATCCGGGGCGACCGCCAGTTCAGAAAGCTCCTTCGACACTTTCTTTTTCTTCGCTCTCACGCTTGCGGTAACGCTGCCGGATTTTTGCAGCTCGTCTTCCACCTGTTTTTTCTGCTCACGCAGCTCCGTAAGATAAAACTCTTTTGACAACGGGATCTGGTTAAAGCAGCTGTAGGCGATGATGATCCCGTCAAAGTCCTGGTCGCGCATTTTTCTCAGAACCGCCTGACGCTTATCCGGTTTGAAGGTCTTCGGATCGACGCACAGAAGATTCGCATCCGGATACATCTTCAGGAAGATCTTCTCCCACTGTCCGACTATATTATTGGGCACGACGTACATGATCTTCCCTGCTGCGCCCATGCGTTTCAATTCCTGACCGGCCGCGATCATGATGTAGGTTTTGCCGGCGCCCACGTCATGTGCCAGCAGCGTGTTCGGCGTAAACAGAATCCTTGCCACGGCATTTTTCTGATAGGGATACAATTCGATCTTGTCCGACATGGAAGGGAATTCCAGGAACGAACCGTCAAACATTCTTCTTCTGATGCAGCCGAAGCGCTCTTCAAAAATGCTCTCCAGCCGTCTCTTCCTGTCGGGATCGGACCAGACCCATTTCTGAAAATGCTCGATCATCTTCTGCTGTTTTTCAACGGCAGCCAGGGTTTCCGCCTTGTTAATGATCCTCTTCGTTCCGGTAGAACTGGTTTGGGATGAAACTTCATCCGTCACCATGATCGTCTTCATATTCAGCGTCTTTTCCAGAATATGAAGCGCCTCCATCTTTTTCGTTCCCCAGGTGTGGGAAACTGCTACCTGGTGATGATACCTGGATTTCGCAGGGATCTCCCATGTCCCTGTCAGTTCGTTATGCTTCGTTTTATAAAAATTGATCAGTTCTTCCTTGTAGGCCTGACTGTAAAAATACACATGCGCCAGCGGATCTCCCAGCATATCAAGCATGAAATCATCAATGATATCCGCCGGCAGCCAGGGCGAACCCAGCGTGACATAGATATCCTTGGAAGCCACGGTCGGCGGCATAACCTTCTCGAGTGCTGCAAGATTCTCTCTGAAATAGCCGTGATATTGCTTATCCGCTGCAGCGGCAGCCTTCCACTTGCGGGCCAGATTTCCGGACAGGTATTCATCGGCTGTTTCCCAGCCCTTGTAAAAGCACTCACCCCAGGTCTCGGGATTCTGATAGATCACGCCTTTCAAGGCGCCGATCACCTCTTTGTAATCCGCACCTGTCACAGACGAGATGAACTCAATATCCACCTGGCCCAGTGTGATCAGGCAATGGATCAGGGCATCGGGAATGCTGTCGAAATGCACGTCCTTTGTCCTGCCATCCTGATCAAACACATTATCCCAGTCCATGGGCAGATCCATACAGGTCACTTCCTGTACGTGGTCTTCGCTGACCTGCTCCTGCTCTGTCTCACCTTCCCACAGCACGTCTGCAGCGGGACTGATCTGCTGCACT
>JAEEKC010000298.1 GCA_016282215.1 Lachnospiraceae bacterium | reverse complement strand
TGAGCTTCTGGTGGGAGTGGTTCTTGTAGGTACGTGCCCCGGAGGAACATCAAGCAATGTCATTACATATCTGTCAAAAGGTGATACCGCTCTTTCCGTAGGAATGACAAGCATCAATACACTGCTTGCGCCTTTTTTAACACCCGCTCTCACATATCTGTATCTGAGAACCACGGTCAGCGTAGACATGAAGTCGATGTTCCTGTCAATCATTCAGGTCATAATTGTACCGATCGGGATGGGATTGCTGATCAATAAACTCTTTGGAAAATATACACAGAAAATCATGTATGCCATGCCTACAGTATCGGTGGCCGCTATTTGTCTTATCGTTGCGGCAGTCGTATCACATAACAGCGAAAAGATCATGTCAGCCGGATTTGTGATCCTGATCATCGTGATCATGCACAACCTGTTAGGGTATGTATGCGGATATCTGATCGGAATCCTGTTTAAGATGGATATATCCAGAAAGAAAGCTGTTTCGATAGAGATAGGAATGCAGAATTCCGGACTCGCCACATCATTGGCATCCAGTGCTTTCCCGGATATGGCCATGGCAACGGTTCCGGGGGCGATCTTTTCGGTATGGCATAACATTTCCGGTGCTGTACTTGCCGGAATCTACAGACAAGTCTCCGGGAGCCGGGGCATTAACTAATGATCTATTACATAATCCCAGAATTCTCCGGCAACCAATGAGGGCTGTTTATTCGAGCTTCTTACCATCACATATCTTGCAGTAACATCCGGATGTACGATCTTTTTGATCACAACCCCATCGGAAACATATCTGGCTGCTGAGGCCGGATATATGGCGATTCCAACACCGTTTGCAGTAAGCTCATAAGCGTTCAGCATATGTGCGATACGGCAGAAGATCTTGGGCTCAAGTCCAAGCGGCGCAAACCAGTTCTCGATCTCCTGTTTCCGAGACTGCCTTGAGGGAATGATGAGAGAATAGGGGGCCAGTTTTTTCAGGTCAACAGACGTGCTTTTTCCTTTTGCCAAAGGATGCTTTGCGGGGATGATGGCCACCCAGGGTTCTTCATAAACGATGCGCCCTGTAAGCTCTTCTTCATCGTAGGGGGCAGTTATGACGGCTACGTCGCAAAGTCCGGAAGCAACCCGCTTCATTACATCATCGGAATTTCCGTTCCAAAGTTCATATTCAACTAAAGGATATTTCTTCTTAAATGCGGCGATCCATTTGGCGATCAGGGCGGGCGCATAGCCTTCGACCGTGGCTAGATACAGCTTTCCGGACAGCCCTTCATTCATTTTTGCGATATCTTCCACGGACTGGTCTGCAAGCTGCCGGATCCTCGTGGCATATTGGAGAAAGTGTTCGCCTTCTTTGGTCAGTTCAAGACCTCTTGCTTTCCGGAAAAAGAGCTGCGTTCCGAGTTCGTCTTCCAGATCTTTTATCTGCCTGCTGAGCGGGGGCTGGGCAATGCTTAACCTTTCCGCCGCTTTTGTAAAGCTGCCTTCTTCTGCAACAGTTAGAAAATAGCGTATGTGCCTGAGTTCCATGTGTATTCCTCCAATCTGAGTTTTAAACATATACCTATACTCAAAAGGTATGACATATACATCATTATATGTATTAGACATATCTTTGTCCATATGGTATTTTAAGATCACAGAAGGGAACAGAAGACAGAGCAGTAAACGAAATAGTAAGAAAACAGTCGAAAGGACAGGTATTGTAAAGCCCGGTATGCAAAACCGGAGGAACTAACTACTGATAAAGGAGGCGGATAAATATGAAGAAAATACTGGAAGAGATCGAGGAACTGCTGGAAGCATATTATAAAACATTCGCATAAGATCAGTGTAACTCCTTTTTTAAGCCCGCCGGTCGCAGTCAGCCGGCGGGCTTTTTGTAATGGCCCCAAAACGGGATTTTTTATATAGGTTGTGAGCGGATAAAAAAGTATCGTGAGAATACGGAATTGTGGTATAATAAACCATCGGCTGTGAAGTTATAGGCACACAGTACCGGATGGAAATAATGAAACCGGAGGCAGTGATGGAATTTCTTGAGTATCTGGAACATGGCATAACGCCATATCATGCAGTAGAAGAATCGGCAGACATGTTACGAAATGCGGGTTTTACGGAGCTGACGCTGAACCGGCCTTTTGACATCAAAAAGGGAGGCAGGTATTTTGTCAGGATCTTTTCAACGGCGCTAGCCACTTTTACCATTGGAAAAAAAGTGAATGAGAAAAGCTGTTTCCATGTTGCGGCAGCCCACACGGATCATCCATGTCTGCACATCAAACCGGTATCTGAAATTGAACCGGCTAAGTGCGGCGGATATATGAAGCTGAATTGTGAGGTGTATGGCGGCCCTATTTACAGCACATGGCTGGACAGACCGCTGTCGGTGGCAGGGATGGTTGCCCTGAAGAGCAAAGATCCGTATAAACCGAAAATGAAACTGTTTGATTTTGGCCGTCCCATAGCGGTCATTCCGAATCTGGCAATTCATTTTAACCGTGACGTTAACAAGGGGATTGCGCTGAACCAGCAGACGGATATGGTTCCGGTTCTCGGTATGTTTCAGGAAAGCATAAACAGGGAACATTTTCTGTTATCTGCGATTGCGGATGAACTGAAGGTGAAAGAGGAGGATATCCTTGACTGTGACCTTTACGTCTATTGCTGTGATAAGCCGAAAGCTGTAGGGATCAACAACGATATGTTATCTGCCCCTGCCCTTGATAATCTGACAAGCTGCTATGCACTGACAAAAGCAGTCTCGGATTCGAAACCATCAGACAAGATCAATGTAGCGCTGCTTTTTGATCATGAGGAGATTGGAAGCAGGACAAAGACCGGTGCGGACTCTGCGGTATTTAAGACTATTCTGGAAAAGATTTGGTCAGGGCTTGGATTTGACAGCACATATATGAACGATGCCGTTCTTTCAAGTTTCCTGTTTTCCGTTGATGTGGCACATGCAACGCATCCGAATCATCCGGAAAAGTATGACGCGCTGTCTCAAACCGTATTCGGGGATGGCATAACGATCAAGGTCAGTTCAATTCAGCGCTATACACTGGATCCTTCTGCCATTGCGACATGCGAGATGCTTTGTGAAAAAGCAGACGTGAAATACAAAAAGTTCATGATCCGTGCAGACATATCCGGGGGATCGACCATTGGGCCGATGCTTTCGGCACTTTTGCCCATGCATGCCGTAGACATCGGTGTCCCGATTCTTGCGATGCATTCCGCATGTGAGCTTATGCAGATGTCAGATGAGGATGAACTGATCAGGTTGATGCAGCAGTTTTATCAATAGGTGACACAGATAAAGAGAATTGTATATAGGTTTGCGATCGACACGCAAAAGAGTTTGGTTATAACAAGGAGGAAGATTATGGCAGTATTCTATATCAAGCAAAAGGTGATGACAGTGACGGATGAGTTTACCGTGCTCGATGAAAAGAAGAATGCGAAATATTTTGTAAAGGGGAATCTTGTGGGAAAGAAAAAGCTCAGCATCTTTTCAGACGAGAAAAGAAAGGAAGAGGTTGCCGAGATCAAAGAGCAGCATTCTTTCGGCGAAACGGTCTATGATATCCGTATCCATAACAAAAAAGTAGCAACCATGAAGGCGAAAAAGTCAAAGGCCAAACCCGAATTCAAAGTGACCGGTCTTCACTGGGAGATCAAGGGAACACTTTTTGATGACGATTTCAAGATCACAAAGATGCTGGAGACAATAGCGACCGTCCATAAGGAAAAGCTTACCCTGGGTGACAGCTACAAGGTTAAGGTTTCTAAGGAGGATAACGACATTGCTGTGATCGCTCTTGTGCTGGCGATTGATGCGGTGCTGTATGATGAATAAGATGGTTATGGAAAAAAGAGTGAAATGTCGGGGGAAAAGAAATTGAAGATAAAGATCGCTTTTGCACAGCTTCTTCCGGGAAAGGAGCTCAGCGAGAACCTTGATATCGGAAAAAAAGCATGCATCGAAGCAAAAGAAAAAGGTGCAGATATTGTTTTGTTCCCGGAGATGTGGAGCGATGGATATGATCTGCCGCAGGATGAGAAGCAGCTGAGCCGCCTGGCGATCAGTAAGGACAGTGATTTTGTAAATGCGTTTCGGGAACTTGCACAGGAATTACAGATGGCGATCGGTATCACATTTTTGGAAACAAATGATCCGCGCCCGCTGAATTCTGTGGTTTTCTTCGATAGACAAGGCAAAGAAATCCTGCATTATTCAAAGCTTCATACCTGTGCATTTGATGATGAGAAAGTATTATCGGAGGGCAATGATTTTTATGTAGCTGATCTGGATTTCGGAGAAGGAACGGTGAAGATCGGCTCCATGATCTGTTTTGACAGGGAGTTTCCGGAGAGTGCAAGGATCCTGATGCTCAAAGGCGCTGAACTGATCCTGGCGCCCAATGCCTGTCCGATGGAGATCAACAGATTATCGGCGCTCAGAACGAGGGCTTATGAGAATATGGTCGCAGTAGCGACCTGCAACTATCCGGAAGGGCAGCCGGATTGCAACGGCCGTTCGACGCTTTTTGACGGAGTTCCGTGGCAGCGGGATGCCGGCTCTCGGGATATGTGCGTGTTTGAAGCGCCGGGAGCACCTGGCGTTTATATAGCGGAACTTGATCTGGATTTGCTTAGAAAGCACAGAAGTGAGGATATTATGGGAGATAAATACAGACATCCCGAAAAATACGGTATCCTGTCAGACCCTCAGGTACGGGATGTGATCGGGGGAGAGTTCGTGCACTGGTAGATCGCAGCATTGATCGGCGATTTTTTTCAATCCGGAAAAAGAAAGGTGAAGATGATGTTTGAGACAATGTATTATCAGGTGGAGAGCATAGACGGTGACTATGCGAACCTGAAACGGACGGATGAGGAAACGGATGAGCTCAAGCTGGTTGCGAGAGCACTTCTTCCGGCAGAAATTGCAGAAGGAACAAAGCTTGTCTATGAAATGATGCAATATAAGATCATCCGGTAGACCGGCTTAAGGGAGCATCATATGCTGAAGGATTTGGATATCAGGGACGGATTATGTCTTTTTTTGGAAGAGAAATATGGCAAGGTGCGTTTTTTTGAAGAACTCGTGATCGGTAAATCCAGGGCTGATATCGTGATGGTAATGGAAGAAGGCCTGATCGGAGTTGAGATCAAAAGCGATGCCGATACCTATGCAAGGCTTCCCGGACAGGTAAAGGATTATGACCGGTTCTTTGACTGTAATATTCTTGCCTGCGGTTCTACCCACGGGCAGCATGCAGCTGAGCATATACCGGCGCATTGGGGGATCATCACGGTTGAGGAAGAGCGCGGCGCCCTTGACTGCTATCTGTTAAGACGTCCGCAGCCGTCACCGAAGGTGAAACTGAAAAATCAGGTCCGGCTGCTGTGGCGCCGTGAACTTGCGGATATACAGGAAAAAAACGGGCTGTATAAATACGCAAAAAAGAGCAGGGCACAGGTAGAGAAGTATATCATGGAATCCATCGGCAGTGAAGCGATGAAAAAGGCTGTGCTGGAAGAATTGTTTGAAAGGGATTATTCCATTTTTGAAGAGTAGATCATTTCCAAAGGTTTAAAAGGAAGTTGCATATCAAATGAAAACGATAAGAGTAGTTGCAGCCGTCATTCGAGAGGGTGACAGAATATTTTCTACCGCCAGGGGCTATGGTGAATATAAAGGATGGTGGGAGTTTCCAGGTGGAAAGATTGAAGTGGGCGAAACACCGCAGCAGGCTTTGATCCGGGAGATCCGCGAAGAACTCACGGCTGACATAGAAGTGGGCGATCTGATCAGGACCATCGAATATGATTATCCGGAGTTTCATCTGTCCATGGATTGTTTCTGGGCAAAGGTAGAGAGCGGAAAACTTGTATTGAAAGAAGCGCAGGCGGCCAGATGGCTTACGAAGGAAGAACTATGGCAAGTGGACTGGCTGCCGGCTGATGAGATCGTTGCAGCGGAAATAGAAAAAGAATTGCGGTGAGGAGAAAACATGGAACTATATAACGGAAGACCTGATAATACGGAGGGAAGGCTGGACAGAGAGATCCGGACATACGATTATCTTGATGATCTCGGCATAGCGTATCAAAGAACGGATCATGAGCGCGCGGATAATATGGAAGCATGCAATGAGATCGATGCAGTGCTTGGCGTGATCATATGCAAGAATCTTTTCTTGTGTAACAGGCAGAAGACAAGTTTTTACCTGCTTATGATGCCGGGGGATAAGAAATTCAAGACAAAGGAACTCTCATCACAGATCAATTCTTCCAGGCTCTCCTTTGCGGATGCCGAAGATATGCTGAAATACCTGGATATCGAACCGGGGGCAGTCAGTATCATGGGCTTGATGAATGATAAGGAAAAAGCGGTTAAGCTGTTGATCGATGAGGATGTTTTGAAGGATGAGAATCTCGGATGTCATCCCTGCGTGTGCACATCCAGCCTTAAGATGAAGACATCGGATGTGATAGAGAGATTTCTGCCCGCTACAGGGCATGATTATCAGACGGTGCATTTGGTGGGCGAGGATTAAAGCCGTGTTAAAGGCCGGTATGATTATGATGAGTCGATAAACATATGATTAATTAGGAGGTATTTTTATGCTGCTGTTTTCAACGATGCTGTCAATCACAGATAAGCTGACACCGGATCGCTTCATAGAGCTGGTGATCGACTGGAATAACGAGAGTAAGTATCAGGAGAATATCATACCTGATATCAAATGGAATGGCGAACACAATATCCGTTTCGGTAATGAGAATCTCTGGATGGAGATCTTAGAATATGCCGATGGTGATATTCTTGCCGTCCGTTATGAGAAAAAAGCAGATGGCAGGATCTGGGATTCAGATTATGTTGTAAATTTCAGGGAAAGGAAGATCTGTATCCGGCTTGACCGGAGCTATGCGGATGAGGCGCTGATCACGGATCCCAGTTTTTCAACGCCGCATATTCTTACACTGCTGATCGATCGGGGATATCTGAAGGACGACTACGGACTGGACGTGCTGCGGACACCGGTAACGGTAACAGAGGATGATGTCAGTTGGCTGACTCCTGTTTTTCGCGGGAAGAAAGAGTACCATCTTCCGATCGTTTACGTATCCAAAAAACGTTCCGGACAGCCGGCGGTGGATGTGAACTGGCTGGCTGCAAGACTGAAGGGCGCAGCGCACGTGCTGGTGGCGGACGTCAGAAAATGTGACACAGTCTTTCGGGAACAGTGCCATAAGAAAGTTGAGATTGCAGGTGGGATAGGGATTTATTATCTTTCCACTTATAAACGCCACAAACACTTTTCCTCTGAAAGATATGATAAAAGACCGGATCTGTTGCTGGACCGGGTGGTCAATCATGTGATCTCCTATGCAAAGCTGCAAAAGGTGGATGAACTGTATACTTATGGCGGTGTGCTGCAGGCCGTATTAGAGGAGCGTGTGCAGCAATCCCGCGAGGAACGTCTGCGGATAGAAGAGGAAAAAAGGAAAGCCATCAGTGAAAGCAAAGAGGCAAAGGATGAGGCGGATGATCTCCTTGCATCTGTGGATGAGGAGATCGCGTCTTTGGAATCACAGGTGGAGCAGTACAAGAATCAGGTGGAGGCGCTGCAGGCTGAGAATAACGGTCTTCGGGAGAAAATGAACGGGCTGACTTCCATGCCGCTTTTGTTTATGGGGGATGAAGCAGACTTGTATGACGGTGAGATCAAGGATATCGTTGTCGGAATTCTGAAGGAGGCGAGGAAAGGCGTGCCGGACAGAACAAGGAGAGCGGATATTCTTAACGATATCATCGGAGCCAACGGATATAAAGGATATTCTGAAGAGCGGAGTAAGCGGATCAAGGATATGTTTAAGGGATACAGGAATCTCAGCGGATCCAAACGCAAAGAACTGGAATCCATGGGAATGGAGATTTCCGAGGACGGCAGCCATTACAAGATCAAGTATTATGGTGATGACAGGTATGCGACTTCTCTTGCCAAGACCGGAAGTGACCACCGGGAAGGTGAGAATATCGCACATCAGATCATAAAAGGGATGTTTTAAACAACGAAAAAAGGAGGAACAAAGGAATGGACATCAAAGAGACGATCGACAAAACAGTAGACAAGATCAAGAATGACAAGGACTTTCAGGAGGAGTTTAAAAAAGATCCTGTGAAGGCAGTTGAGAAGGCGACGGGTGTTGATCTTCCCGATGATATGGTTGAAAAGGTAGTGCCTGCCATTAAAGCAAAAGTAGCAGGAGGCGGCATTGCTGATGGGATCAAGAACCTGATCGATCCGAAATAACGGCAAAGTGGAGCAAATGGTGGGTGTCAATGCGGGTGTCAGGTGGGGACGGTTCTCTCTGACAACCCGTAGTGCAAGGTTGTCAGAGAGAACCGTCCCCAATGACACCCACCCACTTGACACCCAATATGGGAGAAATATGGCATGGACAGTCATAGAGAATGGGAGATGGCCCGCGATGGGCTGATTTCGGTCGTTACAGAACTCGGATTTGAGCAGGAACTCGGTGAGCAGATCGCAAGGCAGTTGGGAAGCCCGAAAGCGATGCACAGGATGACGGTATATCTTGAAAATGTCAGGCCGCAGAAGGTGGAGCTGGTTGTGGATGAAATGCTGGCGATCTGTTCCGAAATCGAGGAATGGCGGAAGAAAAAGGAAGCGGAGAATGCGAACGCCAGGTACAATGAAATCCTGTATTACGGGCTGGACAGTGATGACGGAGAAAACTGAAAAATGGATTTTGATTCGTTTGTAAATGATATCAGAGAAAACGGATGGAATGTCTTCGGAACAGAAGTGTACAAAGACGGCAGGCTGATCCATTCCTGGGGAGATGTGCAGGATGGTATTCATGAGATCTATTCCGCGACAAAGGCGGTCTTATCCGTTGCTTTCGGCATAGCATATGACAGAGGTCTCATTGGCCCGGATGATCCGATCCTGCAGTATATATCCGCAACTGCAGCGCCCGGTTGGGAAAAAGTGACGATCAGGCGCCTTCTTACCATGTCACTGCCCGGACTTCCCTTCAGGCCGGAAGGGGATAACTGGATCAGGTTCTCGCTGGGCTGTGATATCGATCCCGATGAATGCGAATTTAATTACAGCAACATCTGTACATATCTGGTGGGCGTTGCGCTCACAAAGGTGTTTGGCACGGATCTTGGCAAGCTTATCGAGGACGAGATCTTTATGACGCTTGGCATCAGTGATTTTGAGTATGCGTACAGCCCCGAGGGGTATTTTTACGGTGCATCCGGCATGAAGCTTTGTGTTCATGACTTGAGTAAATTCGGGCTATTGCTCATGAACGGGGGATCCTATGAAGGCAAGAGGATCGTTTCCGATGAATATGTGAGGATGGCGACTTGTGTTCAGCAGATGAACAGAGAAGGCGGCTATGGTTTTTATATCTGGAAATACCGTGACGGCTACAGTATCAATGGCAAGTGGAAGCAAAAGTGCTACATCTTGCCGAATGATGGCGTGATCGTGACATATCTGTCGCATATCGAGGATGATTCCCATGATCTTCTGGAGAGCATGGAAAAGAATATACTGGGGATTTTGTGATTTTAATTGAAAATTGACGGGTATTTACCTAAATTCTGTAAAGTTTACTTTTTATGCCCCTCATGATATAATCTGCCATAGTTACAACGAGGGGGAAAGATTTTTGCCTGATCATACAGATAATATAAAAGGATATCAAATGAGGAAGCGTCGCCGTTTGGGGGCGCTTCTTTTCGTGTGCCTTCTTGTTTTTTCCGGCTGCGGGCAAACTGTCATGGACCCGCTTGTACAGCCTATGCTGATCGATACGGCGGAAGTGGAACGGGCAACGGTTTTGGTGCAGAGGGGCAATCTGACACCTGTATATGAGCGCGAGATCGAACTGTCCGGTTACGGGGAGACATCATACCGGGTGGAGAAGGATCTTTTGCTGAAACTTGAGACCCAATATGAGGCGAGCGTAGATCAGCTGCATGTAGAAGTCGGAGACCGCGTCAAGGAAGGCGATGTGATGCTTTCGTTTACGTCCGAGGTCCTTGAGGACAGGCTCAGCGACAGCGAAAAAACGCTGCGTCATGCCAAATTGGATATTGAGCATTACCGAAAGCTTGAAGAGATCGATCCGCTGTCTGATTACAGGAATGAGATCGGCGATCTGGAGGATGACTCCACGCTGGCAAAGCTCTATGCGGAAGATGTGGAAAGAATCTATGCCGAATTGAACGTGATCTCTCAGGGGGACGGTGTCGTCAGTTTCGTGGATCCTTCCGTGCTGGATGGATTTTTGAAGGTGGGAACACCCATGATCAAGGTGATCACGGATGATGGTTACTATACCTGTGATCTGTCGGTAAGAACAGATCAAAATGCCGGACAGGATCAGGTGGACTTTTCACCCGGACAACATTTTGTTGCAAAAAGCATGTTTGCGGATTTTGAGGTGGAAACTATTGAAAAACCCGGCGCTGTGAGCGGCAATTCCGTGGGGGATGATAATATTGTCTATTTTAAGCTTGTCGGCGTGGATGAGAATGCGATCAAGGAAAAAAAGCTGACCATTTACAAACAGCTGAAAGAGATGAAGGATGTTCTCTATATCAACCGGGCCGCTCTGATCCAGCCATCTGAGATCGTCATATATGGCAGAAACGGTACCGATCCGAATGTAGATAATAGATATTATGTCTATAAAATGCAGGATGACGGCTCGTTCCGTGTACAGGAAGTGACGCCCGGAGATCTGTGCGGAGACTATATCGTGATCAAGGACGGACTCGAAGAAGGAGACGTGATCTCTATTCCGGTTGGGGATGCAGAGCAGGAGACAGCGGCAGATGAGAGTGCAGGCGGCAGATCATCCGGTGGCGGTCATGATCATGACGAAATGGAAGTGCCGAATTTCAGAGTATTTACGGTGTCAAGTGTACCGAAGGGCGACTGAGAGATGAGAAAAGAAGAAAGACTGAAGAAAAATAAATATCGGTCTTCGGCGTGCAGGCGACCTTACATTTATGCAGGACTTTTGCTTGTCTGTCTTGTCATGCTCCTTTCCGGCTGCGGGAAAAAAGAGAAGGCGCCTGAGCTTTTGTCACCGGTTGCAGAAGTAGAAGCCTACAGACCTGTGACCAAGCGGATCGTTGGAAAGGTGGAAACCTTGGAGGGAAAGGTTGTGCCTAAGGATTATCCCTGTTTTTCGTCCATTCCGCTTACGATCTCTGAGGTAAAAGTTGGCGTCGGAGATTATGTCAAAGCAGGAGATGTGCTGGCAGAGTCGGATACAACGCAGATGAAGGAAGAATTAAAGCAGGTGACCACCGAGATCGCGAGCCTGAACAGACAGAAGGCGCTGGCCTCGGAAGTAACGGATCTGACGCTGAAAAAACTCGGGATCGAAAGGGATACCGAGATCATTTTAAGTGATGCCTATGAACTTGCAAAAAAGGATAAGGAGATAGCAGAGACGCTGGAAAATCTTCGCTATCAAAAGGCTGTGATCGACAGTGATCTTGCCAGTCTTGCAAAGCGGAAGGCCAAGCTGGAAAAGGAGATGTCAGGCAGAACCTTTACCGCAGCTCATGACGGTTATATAACCTATGTGAAAGACTTTACCCACACCAATCATGTGGATGCCAGCGAAAACATACTGGTGGTATCAGATTTTGACGATCTGTACATTGAAACAGAAGAAGTGAATACACACGAATATAAATATGAGAATTATAAGAGCAAATGGACCTTTGTGAACGGACAGCGTGTTCTGATCAAAGAGCATCCCTATACAAGTGCAGAGCTTTCCTATGCACAGGGCCTGACAAAATATCCGCCGCAGTCTTTTGATCTTTGCAGCGGTAATCTGACCATCGGATATTATCTGACGCTTTATTTTTCCGAAAACGGTTTTGAAGAAAAGTTAGCCATAGGTAACGATTCGATTTACAGGGAAAACGGTGAGACCTTCGTTTATGTCAGAAATGACAAAGGCGAAAAGGAAAAGAGAAAAGTCAAACTCGGTCTGGTGGATGATGTGAATTACACGGAAGTGATCAGCGGCCTTTCAGAGGGTGAGATCGTTTTTTATAAAAACATGGTGACTCCGCCTGTTACCTATGAGACCATACAGGCAGGCCTGCAGGATTATACGGAGACCGGAGAGACAGACAGCACCTATCTGGCTTATCCCTACACGAAATTCATCATGGCACCTGTCAGCGGGACTTACCACGGCTCTGCAGCGGCGTCTGTCGTATCGGAAGGGGAGGAACTTTGCTCCGTTGTTTCGAATGCGGGCGTGATCGCATCTGAGGAGGCAAGGGTTGCGCTTTCCAAATTTGACCGCAACAGAAAACGTCAGAAACAGGCTTTTGAATCAGGGCGTGTCAATATCGAGACCATGCTGAAACAGACAGAGGGGCTTGACAGCCCGGATCTGACCAACGAAGTGGATGCAGTCACGGGAGAGACAGTATATGGCGCGATCAGGGAACTTCGTCATCTGAAAGAACGGCTGAACTTGGAACTTGAGATCCTGCATACAACGGAAGAGGCGAATATCAAGGATTATAATGCCAGACGAACACTGCTTCAAGAGCAGTACAGCAAATTGTCAAAGACGGCATCGGGAGACGGAGTGAGTGTGACCGCGCCGAAAAACGGAAGGGTTTCCTATAAGATTTATAACGATGGCGATGAGATCGGAAAAGACGAATATCTGATGGCTTTTGAAATGAGAGGCGATGAGAAGGATTCCACGAGATTGTTAACTTCGTTTTCGGAGGGTGGAACCGGTGTGAAAGTGAAATATCAGCCTCTGTTGGGGCAGCCGGTACTGGCAAAAAGCGAAAGCGGAAGCTGGAATGGATCTGTGATCGCTGTCAATGCCGATCAAAGCCGTAATATCCTGTTTACCAGAGACGGAAAAGAATGTGTGACATATTCCCAGCCTTTTACCAGGGGCGTGCAGTTTCAGTTTTTTGTGAAACTGGACGGGGAGCTGACCGAATCCGATATGAAGGGCATGAAGGTGTCCTTCGGCGGAAGACGGTTTGAAAAGGTTGTCTCATTGCCGGTTAACAGCGTGAAAACCGAGGAAAACCGGTATACGGGCAAGGATAAATATTATGTCTGGAAAGTGGAAAATGACATGGTAGTGAAAGAATACGTCAAGATATATAAAACCGAAGCCGTGACGGGTTCGGCTTATATTATCAGCGGCGTGGATGCGGAGGATGTGATTCTGAAATGATCCGGTATATCATCACCAAAATCATTCATAAATATAAGCTTTACCTCTGCCTGGAAGTCGGGGTGATCTCCATTGTCATGATC
>JAEEKC010000297.1 GCA_016282215.1 Lachnospiraceae bacterium | reverse complement strand
TTTCCAATGGAAGTGACTGTTTTCGGGATCTGCAGCGCATACAGGGAAGGGCAGTTTCCGAATGCACTGTTTCCGATGGCCGTTACCCCTTCCGGGATCTTCAGATTCATCAGTTCGCTGCATCCGTTAAAAGCCGACTCGCCAATCTCTTTCAACGTGGAAGGCAGGGATACGCCGATCAATCCGTCACAGTTATAAAAG
The DNA here is from genome assembly GCA_016282215.1 of Lachnospiraceae bacterium. Lineage (GTDB taxonomy): Bacteria > Bacillota > Clostridia > Lachnospirales > Lachnospiraceae > RGIG7926. The sequence goes on along the minus strand of JAEEKC010000297.1, from coordinate 3,868 downwards.
GCCTTCTTTGCGATTTTCGTGATACCTTCCGGGATCGTAACATAGAGCAGATTATCACAGTTATAAAAAGTGCTGTCTTCTAATTTCTCCAAAGAAGATGAAAGCCTTACGCTGACCAGTCCGCTGCAGTTATCAAACACATTATAGCCAATCGTTTTTACCGTATCCGGCATGACGATCTCCGTCAGGCTCTCACAATCACCAAACCCGTAGTTATCAATTTTTTCCAGTTTTGCGGGAAGTTTTACAAAGGCAAGGGATTTACAGCCGCGAAATGCAGAATGACTGACGGTTTTTATACCATCCGGAATTTCAATGCTCACAAGACCGGAGTACTGGAAGGCATTGTAGTCGAGATTTGTCAAATTGGCCGGAAGCGAAATGTGCCGAAGGGATGTACACTTATAGAAGGTATAAGACCCGATACTGGTCACTGAATCGGGGATGGAAACAGACTCCAAATTCACGCAGCCCTGAAATACACTGCCCTGGATTTTTGTAACGCCGTCCGGGATGATGACTTTCGTTATGGTTTCATTATTCTTGAAAACATTGTCCCGGATCACCGTTACGCCGCTTGGGATCTCAACCACGCTGTCCGTGCCGGTATACGATGTCAGGGAACCGTCTTCATCGATGACAAAGTCAGAAGGCGCCGCCATGGCCCTCCTGCTGCCTGTCAAAAGAAATAAGATGATCACCGCAAAACAAAGGATTGTTTTGGTGATTAGAAGATCGTTTACGATAGTCAAGCTGCGTTTTCTTTGTGTCATCTCATGTCCCCCCTGTAAAAAACTCACTCACCCCGGATCACCAGCTGCCGCTCTCCGATGATCTCCTGTGACAAAAGCGCCCTTACCAGTTCCCTTGCATGGGCATCTGCGGTTTCCCGGATGCCTTCCACATTGGCGTGCAGCTGCGCATCTTCCTGCGCTTTGATCAGGATCTGCTGCACATCCTCCGGATCGATCTGATTAAAGAGAGATTCCTGTTCATCATAAAACTGCAGGGAATCCGGCAGGACATTGACTTCTCCCTGCACCGCAGACGCCGGCAGGGTGACAATGACCTGTTCCTCGGTCACTTCCGTTTTGATCTTTGATACATCGATGCCGACCCGCACTTTTGCCTCGTAGATCGTATTCACGTGGGCGCGGTTGATCAGCGGGATCTCTCCATCGGAAAAATGCACGATCCCACGATAACTCATCTCAGCGGTGGTCAGTTCCGATACGGTTTCGATCTTGCTCTGGATCATCTCCGTTGTCAGATCTGCTTTCTTTTGTTTCTTTCCGCCAAGAACAAACAGACCGATGACCAGGCCGATCACCAGCGCCAGTAACACGCTGCCCGCCAGGATCATGGCAAGTTTGAAGATGCCGAAGGTTGCGACGCGGCTTTCGTATTTTTCATGGTTTTCGATTTGCTTTTCTTTTCGAGTCATGTTTGTTCCTCACATGCGAATATTTTATTATCGATTTCCCGGGGCTCCTCATCAGAGGTTTTTCTCTCTCACCATCTGCCGCGTGACTGCGCAAAGCATCTCTCGCACAGGTTATACGGATAGTTCCAGGGAACCTGTCTGCCGCAGCGGGAGCACTTGCGCACCGGCAGGTGCTGCTGGTTTAAGATCGAGATGATCCGTTCGGAGATCAGCCGTTTGTTTTCCGTGATGCGCTCAAGGTAGTCCGGATGATCGAATTTCTTGGCGTAGCGGAACAACAGATCGCAGGTGGAGTACAAGCGCTCTAACTCTTCGAGTGATGCTTCGTCATAGGTTCCTTCCGCCATGTAGATCGCCATGAGGTCCGACAAATCATCACGCTTTCCAATCTCCACAAGTGTCAACAGCATCAGCAGCTCCGTCAGCGCTTCGTTTTTGCTGTCGTACGGCGTTGTCACCATGCCGTAGATGATCTCTTTATCATCCGTAAGGCGCTCCAGCTTTGTCGCTAAGAGCATCTGTTCTTTGATATCTTCTTTTTTATAGTATTCCTGGTCCGGCAGTTCCACCCACCTTTGCAGGATTTCGGAGATTGGCTTTTCAATGGACGTGATACTCTCCGGAATGCCGAGCCGCACCTTTTCGATCTGCTCGAGCTCCGCTTCCACGCCGAGGCGGATCAGTTTTCTCGAATATTCCGATGTATAAAACCCTTTTTCAAAAATGCCCCGCCTGCCGGCCCGGCCCGCGATCTGTTTGATCTCGGATACGTTCAGGCTCCGGCTCTTGATGCCGTCGAATTTTTCCGTCTCCAAAAAGACGATCCTTCGGATGGGAAGATTGAGTCCCATGCCGATGGCATCGGTGGATACCACGACTTTGGTCTGTCCTTCGATGAATTTACGGACCTCATTCATCCGCACATCATAGGGCAGTTTTCCGTAGATCACGCTGGCGGAGATATCGCATCGCTGCAGTTCCGCTGCCACCGCCAGAACAGAACGCTTGGAAAAAACGATCAGCGCATCTTTTTCCCGGATCCCGTCCGGGAACCGGAATTCCTTTTTATCAAACACCAGGGGAACGCTTCTCTCATGATGCACGATCTCATAATCGTCCCCACAGTCGGTGATCATCTGCGTCACGATGTTCTGGCAGGAATTGTCGCAGCAGATATGTACCTCCGGCGCGCACACGCCCAGCACCGCTCTGGTCCAGGCGCCGCCCCTTTGGGAATCGGCGATCATCTGGCATTCATCGATGACAGCGACATCGTAGTTTTTATAGATATCCAGTGTTTCGATGGTGGAGGAAGTATGGGTATTGCCCGGAACGTGAATTTCTTCCTCGCCGGTGATCATCTCGCAGATCACACCGTCATGATTGAGTCTGTCAAAGATCTCATAGGCCAGGAGCCGCAGGGGCGAAAGGTAAATCCCTGTCTCAGCCGCCTTCAGGCGCTCGAGTGCCTGATAGGTTTTCCCGGAATTGGTCGGTCCGATGTGCAGGATAAAATGCCTTTTGATATCCCTGGCCAGGGGGTACAGATCCGGGATCCTGTCGGGGATCTCTTTTAAGATCATCCTGCGAAGGCGGTCCCGCTCTTTTTTCTCCTGCTTATGGGCATGCTCTTTTTTCTGTACCTCTGCCCGCAGTTTCCGGTAGGTCAGGGTCTGCTGCAAAAGATCCATCATGTGGTTTAAGCAAACGGGATTATCAAAGTTAAGGATCTCTCTTGCCAGTTCTTCGGAGATCTTCTGCAGCTGTATGGGGCTGTCTTTTTTCAGTGCCCTTGCCTGCTCATATTCCAAGAGCAAAAATGCCTTCATAAACGCATAGATGCTGCGGTTATCAATCGGCTTGTACAGGTCGTTGATCACCGCATATTCCGGACGGACGCCCACGAGCCGAAGCAGCAGGTAGTCCTCTAATGTCATATTGACGGAACCGATCTTTAAGTAATCTTCCGCATCGATGCGGCTGTTTTTGAGCATTTTATCCAGACGCTTAATGGATACGCGTTCAAATACCAGATCGGCGATCCACTCCTCCCTGCCTTCCAGGCAGACAAGAAGCTGTTTTTTCGCCGCTTCATATCCGATGGCATTTTTCTTTGCCTCCTCTCGCTGCTTTTGCTGCACCGTCAGCGACTTGGCCTGATTCTGGCAATAAACCTCGTAGGCACTGCCGAACTTTTCCAAAAGCTCTTCCTTTGAAAGATCGAATTCCTTCGCCACATCCTTCTCGATGGCAGCCGCCTTCTTTTTATAGTCATCGGTCTTTTCATATTCCTGCAGTTTTTTCTGTTTTTTTTTGGCCTTGCCGAGCGCATGAAGATTGCTTTTGCGTATGGTATGGAGACGACGCTTCCGCTCGCCTTTTTTTAATATTTCGACATAATCTTCAAAACTGCACTGCTGCTTG
>JAEEKC010000296.1 GCA_016282215.1 Lachnospiraceae bacterium | reverse complement strand
GTTGTTACCTTAGATGGCGGAAAAAGAGTGGTGGATTTTGAGTTTTCCTATGGTGTTGATTTTGCGACAGGTGATGCCAATAGTGCCATTAGTGTCAAATGCGGGACCAACAGCTCGGATCAGAGTTTTCTTTCATATAATGGGGGCGCATATTGGACGAAAGCATCCGGGCAGGGGGATTATACCGGCGATTTCTGCATCGGAGCACAGACGATCGAGGTTCCGCAGATACAGGTTTCTCTTGACGTTTCCGTTCCTTCTTCGCCGAAAACGACGATCAGCTGGACAAAACCGTCAGCCGCACAGGGCTATGAACTTCGAAGCAGCAGCTCGATCGATGGTGTGTATACGACAGTTTTTACGACAGACAATGCCAGCCAGAACAGTATCACAAAACCGGTCAGTGAACTGGGCGGAAAGTATTACAGGATCTACCGCAGGGTGGCGGGCGTGATAAATGAAAACTCGGGGTCGCAGCCGGTATATGTATCGAGGTCGGGTTGCGCGCGTAACGAGCTTTCGGCTTCTGACTTTACGGTGGACACGGACTTTGCAGCCGGAGAATACGATGGAATGCAGCATGCGGTTTCCGTGACCGGTCCGTCCGGGTTTGACGGTGATATCACGGTATATTATCAGAAGGTGAAAGACGCAGACGGAAACGAAACAGATGGCGGTGGCCTTTCGACGACGGCCCCTGTGAATGCCGGAACCTATCATGTGTATGTATCCGCTGCGGAAACGGACAAGTATGATGCGGCTGACAGGCTGACAAAGGCTGAATGGGAATTTACCATTGAGAAAAAACAGCTGAGCCAGCAAAATACCGTGATCCTGCTCGGGGATGCGCCGGTTTATGACGGCAGTAGTAAGGAAGCAGCTATCACGTCGGTAACCTGTGACAGCCTGACGCTGACGCAGAGCGATTACACCATAAAATACCCTGCTTCCCATACCAATGCCGGAACCTATCAGTGTGAGATCCTTGGCAGCGGTAACTTTAAGGGCAGCGTAAGTTTTGAATTTATTATCGATCCGAAGGATCTGAGCACAGCCTCAGTGACGCTTTCGAGCTATATTTCCTATACATATGATGGCAAGGGAAAAGAGCCCTCCGGCAGTAACGTCACGGTCAAGCTCGATAACAAAAAACTGGGAACATCAGACTATACGCTATCCTATCAGAACAATATTCATGCTTCACCGGCAGATGGGACAGATGCGCCGACACTTATTGTGACCGGAGCGGGCAATTACAAGGGTGAGACAAGCGTTGCATTTGCCATCGGCCAGCGGAAACTGACGGTCAGAGCCGATGCAGTCGCAAAAACAGAGGAGGACGCAGATCCGGTGATAACCTATCAGGTGAGCGGCGCCGTCTCGGGTGAAACGCCCTGCTTTACAGGAACGCTGACTAGAGAGGAAGGGGAGACGCCGGGCAGTTATCTGATCCGGATCGGTACGCTTCAGCTTGCGGATGGGGAAGGTTTCCTGGCTTCTGATTATAACCTTTTCTTCCAGGAAAATTACTTCAGTATAAGGGAAAAACAAAAACACTGGGTTGAGTTTTATACAAACGGAGGTGTTCTTGAATCGCAGTACGTCAAGGATGGGGATAAGTTGACCAAGCCTGCACCGCCGACGTTGGAGTATTATGCTTTTGATGGCTGGTATGAAGATTATGCTTTTACGCAGGCTTATGATTTCAGCAAGCCGGTCACATCGGATCTGTATCTGCATGCAAAATGGAAATGTCTCCATCCGAAGGAATTTTATCAGTATGACAACGCCATGGAGCCGGGCTGTGAAACAGACGGATATAGCGGCGACATCCGATGCGGGGTCTGCAGTGAAATACTTGAGCAAGGGAAGACGATACGGGCAACGGGTCATATATGGGATGCGGGATATATATCCATACAGCCCACGGAGTATAGTACCGGTATCATGCATTATACATGTACGAAATGCTGGATGTGGAAAGAGGAAGTTATTGATATGGTGCCGTCCGGACATACAGATCCCGGAACCGGTGGTTCGGGATACTATGACGGCGGATATGATGACTATGACGATTATGATGAGGAAGACGAAGAAGAGGAAGATGACTCTCTCGATCCGAAAACCGAAAAAGCATTGAATAAAGCCGGTTTTACGTATATCGGAGACGGAGAGGTGCGTTTTGAGAAGGCTGACTCAAAAGAGATCACCTCTGTCACGATCGATGCTACGGTCAGTGCGAAGGGCAGAACATTCCGGGTGACGGAGATCGCAGATTCCGCTTTTGAAGACTGCGAACTCCTTGAAAAAGTTACGATTGGGAAGAATGTAACGTATATCGGGAAAAATGCCTTTAAAAACTGCAAGTCGCTGAAAAAGATCGTGATCCCGAAAAGCGTTCGCAAGATCGGCAAGAAAGCCTTCTTCGGATGCGCTAACTTAAAGAACATTAAGATCAAGACAAAGATGCTGACAGTCAAAAACGTGGGCGCAAAGGCCTTCAAGGGGACACATCCGAATGCGACATGCAAAGTGCCGGCGGGAAAGAAAAAGACATATAAGACCATGCTTCAGAAAAAAGGTCTGAATAAAAAGGCAAAAGTAAAATGATTTCTCAACCTTTCGTAAGCACGAAAAACCGAGTTTTATAAAATTTTGAATTTTATAAAAAAGTGCTTGCAAATTGTAATGAGTACTGTTATAATCATCTTTGCGTTCAGGAAACGAAAACGTTTTCCGGGGACGCAAAGATGATCGTCATAAGCGCGATTAGCTCAGTTGGTAGAGCACCTGACTCTTAATCAGGGTGTCCAGGGTTCGAGCCCCTGATCGCGCATGAGAGCACTGTTTTTGTGAACTTGATTCATGGGGGCGGTGCTCTTTGTTTTGCAACTACTCAGAACCATGCGGATTTGATAAAACGCCGGATAGATGCTTGCATTTATCCGGCGTTTTACAAATCCATATGGCGAGAGCCATACATGAGCAAAAGGAAAGTTGCGTAGCAACGGTTTTGCGAATGGGCTCTGAGTAGTTGCGTTTTTTATTACATCAGGCGAAGCAGGAACTCCAACTGCATCGAGTGATCAGTCACGAAGTGACGGTAGAGCATGTGCTAAGCACATGCGGGATTACGAGATGGAGTGTGGAGTTTTGTGAAGAGTAATTAAATCAGATTTCCGCCACCCCATTGAGCACATCGATAATATGCGGCAGTGCAGCATCCACCTTATCGTTATCTAACTGGCAGGTACCTGCATTGGCATGTCCGCCGCCGCCGTATGCCAGGCACAGATCACCGATATTTACCTTTGATGCCTTGTTGATGATGGATTTACCGATCATCACGGCAGTATTCTGTTTTTTGAAGCCCCATGCCACATGAACGGACATTTCCACTTCGGGCCACATTGCATAGACCATGAAACGGTTGCCTGCGTAGATCGTCTCCAAGTCACGAAGGTCGATCACGGCAACTCTGTCATGGATCTTGACAATGTCTTTTAACTGCTGTTTGAAGAGTTCCTGCTGTTCGAAATACAGGTCGACACGTTCTTTGACATCCGGCAGCTGCATGACCTGTTCGATGTTGTGGTTCACGCAGTAATCAATGAGCTCCATCATCAGGTCATAATTGGAAATTCTGAAATTATGGAATCTTCCGAGGCCGGTCCGCGGGTCCATCAGGAAATTGATCAGCACCCAGCCGCTGGGCTCGAGGATCTCTTCTCTCGTAAAGTCTGCGGAATCACCGATATCCACAGCGGTCATGATCTCTTCAGAAACGCGGGTAAAACGCTCTTTTCCGCCATAATAATCATAAACGACTCTCGCAGCGGACTTGGCATCACCGTCGATGATGAATTTATCCAGGTTCGCTTTTTGCTGGTTGCGGATCAGTTCGCTTTCGTGATGATCGAAGGCCAGTCCGACTCTTTCATCAAAAGGCAGGTTCGTCGTGATATCATTTTCCGTGATATCGATCTTTCCGTCCTGCACATCTTTCGGATGCACGAATTTGATATCGTCAATGATGTCCAGTTCCCGAAGGAGCATCGCGCATACAAGGCCGTCAAAATCACTTCTTGTCACCAGTCGTTTTTTCATTTTGTCCTCCCAAGAGTCGATTGTTTCCAGCGTCATTTTTCATGGCTGCTTAGTGAAACCACAGCCACTTGTTATTTTACTACAATTTATACGTCATGACAAGACGGGAAGTCAGCCGCTTTGTCATACTCTGAATGCAGTATGATCACATATCTTCAATAGAACAGACCAATTTTACAAAGGGACGTAAAACACGCCCCATTTGATTGACAAAGCGAATGTGTGAATGATAGAGTTTTGATGAATGTCAGTTTTACTTAAAATAGGCTTACTGTATCCAAAACCAATGATAAATTCGGGAGGGTATGATGAAAAGACAAAATCGCAGAGTGGGAAATATGATAAAAAGAACGACGGCTTTTCTGATGGCAACGATACTGGCGTTTCCGACGGTTGCTTTGGCAGATTGGGAAAGTGACCCGCAGACAGCGGCCGTTGATACGGAAACCATAACAGAGCAGGCCGGGGAGGGAGAGTCTTTCGAAGAAAGCATTACCCCCCAGGGGGACCCGGTAGAAGAGGAACCTATCTATGTCACGACCCTCGGGGACTGGACATACGAACTGGCTGAGGAGACGAACTCGGTCATTCTGGAGGGTTATACCGGATTAGCAGCCGGCGACAACGTTGATATCGAGATCCCGGCAACCTTTGAAATTGAAGATAAGGTGTATGATACGATCCTTGCCTATGTGAATCCCTTCTGGCATGAGGAAAGAGAATATTCCGAGGAACTGCTTCCCTTTGAAAAACTCAATTCCGTGGTTGTGGATCAGGGCGTGGAAACGACGGACCATGCCGATGAGATGTTCGCAGGCTGCACCGCCATGACATCTGTGGATATTACCAGGCTGGACACCTCAAAGGCGACTACGATGTGGGCGATGTTCAGAGACTGCGAAAGCCTGTCGGAAGTTTATATGGAAGGCTGTGACACTTCTTCCGTTACAAATATGGCAGGCATGTTTGCAGGCTGCAGTTCGCTGACAAGCCTGAACCTGGCGGCGGCTGATACTTCCGCCGTGACCAATATGACTGAGATGTTTTACCGGTGCGAAAACCTGGATTATCTGTCTTTCGAAAACCAGGTACAAAAGAATTTCTCCACGCAAAGCGTCCAATATATGGCAAAAATGTTTGCGGGCTGCAGTGCGATTAAGCAGCTGAACCTTGGCATGTTTGATACGAAAAAAGCGGAAACCATGGAAGGCATGTTCAGCGGCTGCGAAAACCTGACGCAGCTGACCCTGGGCGACGGATTTGATCTGGGCAAGGTGATGGTCACAACTTCCATGTTTGAAGATTGTGAAAAGCTGCAGTCCATAGATCTTGGCAATTCCAAAGCAACGTCCCTGACGAATGCGGAGAGCATGTTCTGTGGCTGCAGTGCCCTGAAAACCCTTGATATTACCGCTTTGGAGGGCGCGAAGCTTTACGGCATGCGGGCCATGTTCTCATGCTGCTCATCACTGGAAGAACTGAATCTTTACGGACTTGATACGGAGCATGTGGATGACATGATCAATCTGTTTTATAACTGTTCTTCCTTGGAGGAGGTCAATCTGGAGGGCTGGGATACAGGCAGGGTCCGGATGATGAACAACATGTTTAACGGTTGTGAAAAACTGCAGACCATCTATGCCTCGGATACTTTTGTGACAACCGGGCTTTATTCCGATGAAGAACTGGCGCTGATCAATGATAACGGCGAGGGTCCTTTTGTGGGTTATACAAGCAGCAGCGAAGCGATCTTCTTTGGCTGCGCCGCGTTAAAAGGCGGCGCCGGAACGGTTTACAGCAAAGCGGAAGAGGAAAACCCGCTGTATGCCAGGATCGATCAGGGACCGGATTCCGAGGCGCCGGGATTTTTTACCGATGCTGCGGAAAGGGTTTATACAACGACGCTGAATGACTGGGTCACTGCCGTGGATGATGATATGCGCCGGTTACATTTGGTCAAATATACCGGTAATCAGGCAAGAGGAGCCAGCAATATCGTGATCCCGTCCCATGTCACGTATTTTGAGGAAGATTATGTTGTGGTACTGGATGGCCTGCGCGATCAGGAACTGGGCGAAGAGGAAGACCAGCCCTATATGCATTTGAAATCTATTACGCTGGAGGAAGGGATGAAATCGGACCGGTGTGACGGTCTGTTTGCGGGTTGCAAGGAACTGCGAAAGCTGGACCTGGGGACCCTGGATATTGGCGTAAGTTATGATGCGTATGATATGTTCAAGGGCTGCGAGAAACTGGAAAGCCTGGATCTTTCCATGCTGAATACATCCGATATCACAGATATGTCATCCATGTTTGAAGGCTGCAGCAGTTTAAAGACCATCACCTTCGGCCCCGGTTTTGACACGTCGGGCGTCTATGACTTCAGATATATGTTCTCCGGCTGTAAAAGTCTGGAAAGCATTACATTTTCCTACACAGATGAAAATCCCGGATTTACGGCAGAGAGCGTGAGCCATGATATGGACTGCGGGACCCAGGGCATGTTCAAGGATTGTGAAAGTCTGACAAGCCTGGATCTGAGCAAGTTCGATTCTTCGAAGTCCATGAATATGAGTGAAATGTTCTCAGGCTGTAAAAAACTGGAGATGCTGACGATCGATAAAACGAAATTTACCACAAACGAAGCGATCGATCTGTCGGATATGTTTAAGGATTGTGAGTCCCTGACGGGGCTCGATACCAGCGGCTTTGAGACCGAAAAAGCAGAAAATCTGAGCGGTATGTTTGAAAACTGCAGGAAACTGACGACGATCGATCTGACCGGCTTTTCCACCGCTGCCGTCACGGATATGTCGGATATGTTCAAGGGCTGCGCGGCGCTGACAAGCCTCAGGTCGGTAAAGGGGAAATGGGATACCCATAAAGTGACGGATTTTTCCGGTATGTTTTATGACTGCGGAAAGCTGACGCAGATCATTCTTTCGGAGTTTGATACAAAGGCCGCTTTGAATATGGAAGAGATGTTCAGGGGCTGTAAGTCGCTCGAAAGTCTTGACCTGTCCGGCTTTGATACCCGGAAGGTCACCAATATGGAAGGCATGTTCTATGGCTGCAGCGATCTGATCACCTTAGACCTTGGCAGTTTTCAGACGTCAAATGTAACGGATATGCACAATATGTTTGCAAACTGCATGGCCCTGCAGCGGATTTATGTAAAAGAGCCTTTTACCACGGATGCCGTGGAAGGCGGAAAGGGCACCGGTATGTTCAGTGCCTGCGCATCCCTTGTGGGCGGCAGAGGCACGGCCTATGAAGAGATGGCAAAAGAAGACGTGACCGCAGCATCCGGTATCGGCATGGCCCGCATAGACGGCGGCAGCAGCAAGCCGGGATATCTGACAAGGAGGATCGGCATTGAAGAACTTTCCTATCCCTTTGCCAATACGTTTGCGGGACTTAAATACGATGAAGGATCGGATTATGAGATTCCTGCCAGCCGTTATGAAAAAGTATTCGGCTCGAACGGCCTGACCATGTACCGTTTCTATACGGATCCCTGGAACGGCAGCTGCTATGGTCTGGCGGGCAGCACATCCATGTTCTCTGTTCCCGGGAACGGCGTGGATATCTCGGACATCGGTAACGGTACAGACAGTGTGCAGAGCGCGGTGATCTCACAGTTCGGCGATCCCACGGATAAAGATGCGCTCAAGGAATATATCGAGGCCATGCAGATCTCCCAGTATGATCCGCGTGTGCAGATGTGCTATGCGTTCAACGATGACCTGAATGCCCTTGTGACGGCTGTGAAAACAGAGTATTATCCGGTGATCATCGGTGTCTTCGGACCGGAAGGAGGACATGCGATCCTGGGTTATCAGGTAGATGAAAAAGCGGACGGGAGCGGACAGATCCTGGTCTATGACAGTAACTATCCAAATGAGGAGCGCGCCATTACGATCCGCAAAGTGAACGGAAAATATAAACAGTGGCAATATGACCTTGGCACCACGTCAGATGGAGATCACATCGTCTGGGGAACACATTTAAATCAGGTGGGATCTGAGGAGGTCTCTTTTATCTCTTATATTCCTTATGATATTTATGCATCGGTTTATTTAGACGGCGGCGAGTATGCTGACTGGCTCCTTACCGATGACGATGATGATTTCTGGAAAACAGAGGATGAAGAGCTCTATCAGCAGACCGTTTATTCCAAGGAGGATCTGGCAGAAATCCGGGAAAACGGATGGACGCAGGAAGATGAAGATATTCTGGAATCCCTCGGCGGCACATCCGGTTTGGCAGGAGATGAAGAGTATGCGGCAGCTCCCTATACTTCCGAGGAAGAAAAGATCTATCAGGATGTGGGCGCGGCAGAAGCTGATGAAGCGGGAACCTGGGATGCGGCTACGGAAGCAGCGTATCAAAACCATACCGGCGAGTTTGCGGACACGGACATGGCCAGTGCGCAGGATGAGAAGGACTTTCCGAATCTGAAATGGGACGCCGATGATGAGGCGGCTTATCAAAACCATACGGGTGAGTTTGCGGATCCGGCTATGGCCAGTGCACAGGATGAAGAAGATTTCCCGGAGCTGAAGTGGGATGCCGAGGCTGAGGAGGCTTATCAAAACCACACAGGTGAGTTTGCGAATGCGGATGAGATGGCAACATCGGCCGAATACGAAAGTGATCCCTGGACAAAGGAAGACAGTGCATTTTTGAAAGAGGTATATGACGGGGAAGGTCTGCCGGATGATACGGCCTATAAGGCGGATCCCTGGACAGATCTTGAGACGCAGATTTTTGACCAGGTTGGCTGCGCAACTGCGGCTGAGTATGCGGCCAATCCCTGGAGCCAGACGGATCAAAGCCTGTATGATCAGTGGATCAATGACGGCGGGGATCTTGGTAAACTGTCAGATACGGAAAAGTACGGGAATCTGCAATTCCGTATGCGCTTTAGAATGAGATTTCGTATGAGATTCCGTATGCGTTTCAGGATGCGCTTTAGAATGAGATTTCGTATGCGTTTCAGAATGCGTTTCCGTATGAGATTCCGTATGCGTTTCAGGATGCGCTTTAGAATGAGATTTCGTATGCGTTTCAGAATGCGTTTCCGCATGAGATTCCGTATGCGTTTCAGAATGCGTTTCCGTATGAGAGACCGGATGAACTTCAGGATGCGCTACAGACTGAAGGCCGTGCAGGTGGAATCGGATAACTATGAGATCAAGGACGGCAGCGGCAATCAGCTCGCCAGCGTGGAAGACAACAAACTGACACTGGCGGATGGCAGCAGCAGTGAAGAGACGGGCATCTTCCAGATGCAGCCCATGGGGATCGGCATGGATCCGGGAGGAAAGATCACTGTTTCCGATCATAAAGGCCGCGCCGGAAACGCCATTGTTTACATGCCGGCAGGCCGCGAACAGCGTATCGTAAAATCCGAAGGAGCCGAAAAGCTGCAGGTAACCGCCATGGATCAGGATGTATCCATCAGTGCAACGACACAGGGCGAAGGCATCAGTTTGGATGTCAATGCGCAGGACCGTACCATCAGCGCAGTGGTTGAGGATGATGCAAAGATTGAGATTACCGGACAGGAGGGCGATACCTTTACGGTGACAAAACGTGTCAGTGATGGTGTGACCGAGCAGGTACTTCAGCTGACAGGAACCGTGACTTCGGATGACTGCGAGACAAAGCAGCCTGTTCTGACCATCAGCGGCAACACTGTCAGCGGCAACCATATAGAGATCACGGACCAGGGTGAATATGAAGTCAATGTCTGCACCCATCCGCACTGCTCAGTTCTGAACAAAAAGGATGCGACCTGCACGCAGAAGGGGTATTCCGGAGATATCTGGTGTCCTGACTGTAAGACCATGATCGGGACAGGAAAAGAGATCCCGGCCAAAGGCCATACGTCCGCTGCCGCAGTTCGCGAGAATGAAAAAGCGGCCACGGCAGAGCAGGCTGGATCCTATGATGAGGTTGTTTACTGCAGTATCTGCCACAGCGAGCTTAGCCGCAGTAAAAAAACGATTCCGGCGCTCGGGAAGGACCTGTCCGGTGATCAGCCGAAACCCGCAGCGAAAAAGACGAAGCTGACAGATCAAAAGAGCGGCGCAGGTTTTGTGGTCACAAATGATAATGCATCTGCGCCCGAGGTGAAGCTAACGGATACGGGGCAGGTAAAGACAAAGAAATATACCATTCCGGGGTCTGTGCAGATCGGGAATGTGACCTATAAGGTTACCGAGATCGCCGATAAAGCTTTTCAGAAAAACAGCACCATCGAGCAGCTGACTGTCGGAAATAATGTTACCAAGATCGGAAAGAATGCCTTTGCAGGCGCGAAAAAACTGAAAAAGGCAGTGATCAAAGGAAGTGTTAAGGCGATCGGCAGCGGTGCGTTCAAGGGATGCACGAAGCTGAAAACCCTGTCCATCAGCAAGGGCGTGGAAACCATCGGGGATCAGGCCTTTGCCGGCTGCACCGCCCTTGGCAGCGTAACCATTCCGAAATCCGTTAAGAAGATCGGCAAAAAGGCGTTCTTTGGCTGCAGCAGTTTAAAGAAGATCCAGATAAAAACCACGTCCCTGACGGCTAAAACGGTTGGCAGCAAGGCGTTTGCAGGTGTTAACAAAAAGGTATCCGTAAAAGCGCCCAAGAATAAAAAGGCAGCTTATGATAAACTGCTGAAGAAGAAGGGACTGCCGAAATAATGCAAAGCAAATAATGCAAATGACCCGAAAAGCCGTGTTTCCTTGACGGCTTTTCGGAAAAACGCTACAATAAAAGGGGGATTATGGTCGGGGTCTGATAAGAAAGAATGAAGAAGAAAAAGTTTCGTATCAAAAATAAACCTACATTTATTATTCTGCTCTGCAGTCTGCTGCTGTTTTTTGTGCTGGGCGCAATTACCTTTGTTCAGGTCGGGTATGTGATGCTGGACCAGAGCAAACGGACGAGTATGTCCTTGGCGGAAAACATCGCATCCGAGATTGACGGAGATCAGCTGGATACAATCCATTCCAAGCAGGATCCTGCTTATGATACCGTGTATGCAACATTAAATAAGTTTTACTTCTATGCGGATGCGCAGTATATCTATACCATGCGTCTTGAAAAGGACGGGAAACTGGGCTTTATCGTGGATGCAGACCCGGAAGATCCGGCTGAAGTGGATGAGCCCTACGACTGGGTCGAGGGCATGGCTCCCGCTTTTGAAGAGGGAGAGGTCTGCTGCGACCAGGAGATGACCACGGATGAATGGGGAACCTATTTCAGTGCTTATGCACCGGTTTTCCGCAGCGACGGTTCCGTGGCAGGTATTGTGGGTGTGGATATCGGCATCAATGAGATCAATCGGTATCTGAAAAAACTGCTGACTGTTGTGGCTTCGGTTACAACCCTGTTTGCAGTGATCTATATTGTCTTTTATCTGCTCTTTTCCATGGAACTGACTGGCCTGGACCGGCTGACAGGCTGCATGAATTATGAAAATCTGATCCGGAAGGGAAACCGCCTGCAGCGGCGGGGGGAACTGACGGCTTATACGGCCGTGCTGATCAATATCAAAGGCTTTAAGTATATCAACAGACAGTTCGGTTATGATTTCGGCAATACACAGCTGAAACAGTTGGCGGATTTCCTGCGCGGCGGTATGGAGAAAAAGGAAGTCATTGCCAGGACCGGAAATGACAACTTCTGCGTGCTTGTGAAAAAAGAAAGAAGCGAAAGCTATGTGGAGAGGATCCGGCAGAACAATCCCGCCAGAATCGAGGCGGCTGTGCCCGGATCTTTGCCGGCACCGATCCGCTGCGGTGTGTATGATATCATTCCCGGCGATTCCATGGAGCAGGTTGTGGGGATCTGTACCGTGGTGATGAACATGGCGCGATCTTCGCAAAAAGAGGATATCATTTTTTATAATAAAGAGATGTATGAAAACATTCTCGAAACCGGCGATCTGCTGACGGCTTACAAAGAGGCCATCCGTAACGGAGAGTTCAAGGTCTTTTATCAGCCGAAGGTCGATATCCGCACCAATACCCTGTGCGGCGCCGAAGCGCTGGTGCGCTGGCGGAAAGATGACGGCTTTATTTCCCCGGGACGGTTTATCCCGCTGCTGGAAAATGAAGGGCTGATCACGGAACTGGATTTCTATGTGTTTGATACGGTGTGCAACGATATCCGGCTTTGGAAACAGCAGGGACTTGAGCCGGTAACCGTGTCGTCCAATTTTTCCAAGCTGCATATGGGAAATCCGCTCTTCGGGAAAAATGTGATCGATGCCGCGGACAAATGGCAGGTGGATCACAAATACCTGGCCGTGGAGCTGACGGAGTCCTCCGGTTATGCCAATATGGATGCGCTGACGGATTTTGTCAGCCGTATGAAAGAAGTCGGCATCCGTGTGGATATGGATGATTTCGGAACGGGATATTCTTCCCTTTCCCTTTTAGGCGATGTGGATGTCGATACGATCAAGATCGACAAGTCCTTTGTGGACAGGATCTTCGGGCAGCGGGAGGGCGGAAAGCAGCTAGTGCGAAGCGTGATCCGCATGATGCTCGAGCTCGGCAAGGAAGTGATTTGCGAAGGCGTGGAGACCAAAGACCAGATTGAATTTTTGCAGGAAACGGGCTGCTTTATGGTGCAGGGGTATTATTTTGACAGGCCGCTGGACCATGATACCTTTACAAAGCGCCTCGAGCAGAAGGTATATACAGATAAATAAACTGCCAACGGTGATGGAGTCATTCGTATCGTTCATTGGATAATGAATTCGGGATTCGGGGGAAGATTCAGACAAAGGGTTTTATAAGATGGATAAATTTCTGGAGATATTTCAAAACAAGATCATTATCACGGCGGTGATCGGCTGGGTCTCGGCTCAGGTCCTCAAAACGATCACACATCTGATCGTGAATCACAAATTCGTATGGGAGAGGCTGCTGGGTGACGGCGGCATGCCGAGCGCCCATTCGGCAACGGTATGCGGGATGGCAGGAGCCACGTTTTTTCAGTGCGGGCCGGCATCGCCGGAGTTTGCCATTGCGCTGATCCTGGCGATCATCGTCATGCATGACGCATCAGGCGTCAGGCTGGAGACAGGCAAGCAGGCCGTGCTGTTGAACAAGATGATGGAATCCTTTGCCCGGCTTGGCGATCCGAGTATCACGGCGCAGGAGCGGCTGAAGGAGTTTGTCGGACATACCAAATCACAGGTTTGCATGGGCGGTCTTTTGGGCATCCTGATCGCGGTGCTAATAAACTGGGTTTAAGGTAACGAATAAAGCAAGATTGGAAATAAGCAATGGACTACATCATAGACACACACGCCCATTATGATGATGAGGCATTCAACGAAGACAGAGAAAGTCTTTTATCCTCCATGCAGGAGGCGGGCATCGGCCGGATCATCAACGTGGGCGCTTCCATGCAAGGCTGCAGGGACAGCTGGGCGCTTTCTGAAAAATATGATTTTATCTATGCGGCGCTTGGCGTTCATCCTGATGATATCGTGAATCTGACCGAAGAGGATATGGACTGGATCGCGGAAAAAGCAAAGGAGCCGAAGGTGGTTGCCATCGGT
Source organism: Lachnospiraceae bacterium (assembly GCA_016282215.1). Lineage (GTDB taxonomy): Bacteria > Bacillota > Clostridia > Lachnospirales > Lachnospiraceae > RGIG7926. The sequence continues at coordinate 5,364 of JAEEKC010000296.1, read as the reverse complement.
GAGATCGGCCTTGACTATCACTGGCCCGAGCCGGCGCCTTCCCTGCAAAAGCAGTGGTTTGCGCGCCAGCTGAACCTGGCAAGGCAGGTAAACCTTCCGGTGATCATTCATTCCAGGGACGCGGCAAAGGATACGGCAGACATTTTAGAGGCAGAAAAAGCCGGCAGCATAGGCGGCGTCATGCACTGCTATTCCTATTCAGCCGAAATGGCAAAGCAGTTTCTGAATATGGGCTTTTATTTCGGGATCGGCGGTGTGCTGACTTTTAAAAATGCAAAGAAGCTTAAAGAAGCCGTGGCTTACATCCCCATGGACAGACTTTTATTAGAGACGGATTGTCCTTATCTGGCGCCAACGCCGCACCGGGGCGAGAGGAACTGTTCTTTGTATCTGCCGCTGGTGGTGGAAGAAATGGCGCAGATCAAGGGGATCACCAAAGAGGAAGTCATCCGGATCACTTCGGAAAATGCAAGGCGCCTCTTCGGGCTTTAGGCAAAAGGAGAAACACGTGGCATATCTTGCAAGTCCCACCCGGACCATGGCGGTGCTCGAGCGGCACGGCCTGCGGGCACAAAAAAAATACGGGCAGAATTTCCTGATCGATGGGCATGTGCTCGATCATATCTGCGATGGGGCCCGGATCGGGAAAAATGACCTGGTGCTGGAGATCGGACCCGGTATCGGTACCATGACACAGTATCTGGCCGAGCGGGCGGGAAAAGTCATCGCCGTGGAGATCGATGACAAGCTGATCCCGGTGCTCTCAGACACTCTGTCGGAATATGACAATGTGACGGTGCTGCATCAGGATATCTTAAAAACCGATATCCGGGCGCTGTATGAGAAAGAGGGCGCTGCATTGCATTTCAAGGTGGTGGCAAACCTTCCGTATTACATCACCACGCCCATCATTATGGAGCTTTTGGAGCAAAAGCTGCCGATCGAGTCCATCACCGTGATGGTGCAGACGGAAGTGGCGGAGCGGATGCAGGCAGTCCCGGGAACGAAAGATTACGGGGCCCTGTCCCTGGCGGTTCAGTACTATACAAAACCGGAAGTGATCGCCGAGGTGCCACCGACCTGCTTTATCCCAAGGCCGAATGTGGGGTCTTCCGTGATCAGGCTGACGAGATATACAGATCCGCCGGTGGTAGCGAAGGATGAGAAAAAAATGTTCGCCGTGATCCGTGCCAGCTTTAATCAGCGCCGGAAAACCCTGATCAACGGTCTGGCCGGCGGAGGCGTGGCGGAGAAGGAAAGCGTGCGGCAGGCACTTTTGCAGATGGGACTGCCGGAAGACATCCGCGGCGAGCGGCTGAGCGTGGAACAGTTCGCAAGGCTTGCAGAGTTGATTTAAGGCGTGTTTTGTGATACAATAAAAGGTGCTTTTTTTACGGAAAGCAGATAGAAACAACAGGAAATACATCAGCGTATCCGGGAGAGAAAGATCCGGGATACCCTGAAAGGCAAAGGGTGGATAATTTTGGATAAGTTTGAGTACAGGATCAGGGCCGAGGAAATCAATTCCCTGATCGAACAAGGCGAGTATGGGGAAGCAGTAAAAATTGCAGATACCATCGACTGGCGGCATGTCAAAGGCGTGGTTATGCTCTGCAAGGTGGCCGAGCTTTATATGATCAACCGCAGATATGAGGAGAGTAAGGAAATCCTCCTGATGGCCAATGATCTAAAGCCGAATACCCGCAAGGTGATCTATTCCCTCTGCGAACTGTCCATCAAGCTCGATGAAACGGTTCAGGCAGTGGAGTATTATAAGCAGTATATTCAGATCGCACCGAGAGATCCGGATCGTTTTATTTTGCAATACCGGATCTATGAATCCCAGGATGTTTCACTCGAAGAGCGGATCGCGGTCCTTGAGGAACTGAAGAAGAAGGATTATCAGGAAAAATGGGCGTGGGAACTCGCATATCTCTATCACCGGATCGGTCTTGCGACACGGTGCGTGGAGGAGTGTGATCAGCTCATCCTGTTTTTTGTGGAAGGCAAATATGTCAACATGGCCATGGAGCTGAAGATGATGCATGCGCCGCTGACACCTTCCCAGCAGGAAAAATACAATGCCCGCTTTATGGAAGAACAGGAAGCCATCGCATTGACGGAAGAGGACGACGAAGACGAAAGGTCCATGGGTCCTTCCATGCCGATCAGTGTCAAGGAGGTTGGCCCTTCCAAAGCGAAGACCAGGAGGATCCCGGCAATCCGTGTACAGAATGGCCGTGCGGCTGAGGAAGAAGAGGACGATGTCAGAGTAGCGCAGCGTTCCCGCAGCCGTCAGGACGGCAGGGATGCAAGGGATGAAAGGCGGCCGGCTAAGAGACAGCCGTTTAAGAGACCGGTAAGGGGCAGGGAAAAATATCCGCAGCAGCCCACCAGAGATATGAGTGATGTGGCAGGGCGCGTGGGCAGTGATACCAGGCGTGTACCGGCTTATGAAGAAGAGAGGACGGCCCGCCGGGAATACGACGAATACGAAAATGAGCAGGCTGTCAGCGAAGAAGAATACGGCTATGACAGGGCGCAGGGATACGAGGGATCAGAAGAGGAAACTATCCCCGGGAACAGATATCCCATGCAGGAAAATGAAGGCGAAGAATATCCGCAGGGATATGAAGAAGGCGAATATCCTGAGGACGAATATCCCGAAGGGTATGAAGAAGGTGAATATCCTGAGGAAGAGTATCCCGAAGGGTATGAAGAAGGCGAATATCCTGAGGAAGAGTATCCCGAAGGGTATGAAGAAGGCGAATATCCCGAGGATGAGTATCCCGAAGGGTATGAAGAAGGCGAATATCCCGAGGATGAGTATCCCGAAGGGTACGAAGAAGGCGAATATCCCGAGAAAGAGTATCCTGAAGGGTACGAGGATGACGGATATCCTGAAGGTGAGTATCCGGATGACGAAGATGATGATGTCCGGATCGCGCCGCAGCCCGGCAGACGCGGAGAGGTCAGAAATTATGATGATCAGGCCGGTTATGGAGACGATCAGGCCGATGAGATCAAGGTTCGCATGATCGATGCGGGCAACCGTTTCGATACCATGAATTTGGAAGAAGAAACTTCCCGCTACCTGGCCGGTGAGATTGTCAAGCTCATGGCTGAGGAAGATATGGAAGCGGCGGATGCAACCCGCGCTCTTCCGATGAATTCCATCTTCCATGACAGCATTGATTCTCTGTCACCGACGGTGATCACTAAGGCAATGGAGCTGGCGCAGGAAATGAACGATAAGCGTCTTGCTTCCCTGGCGAAGGTCGGCGAAGGTGCGGCTGAAGATGGAGAAGAAAAACCCGCGCCCGCGTTTGGAACCGGCGATATGGTTGAGATCATGGATATGTTCTCGGAAGAAGGACAGGAGTCCGAGGGTGAAGAGAATGGGGCCGGCGAGGATGTGAAAGCGTCCGGAGAAGAGAGTCAAAACGCCGAAACCGAAGCCGGGGCCGAAGGCGAAGAAACAGTTGACGCTGTATCTGAAGGCGAAGACGCAGTTGAAATTGCATCCGATAGCGAAGACATGATCGAATCTGCATCCGAGGGCGAGGAAGAAGCCGAAGCCGGATACGAAGACGATGATGAGTTCGAATTCGAGTACGAAGACGAGGATGAGATTGAAGCTGCGTACGAAGGTGAGGAAGAGGCTGAAGCCGGATACGAAGGCGAGGAAGAGGCTGAAGCCGGATACGAAGGCGAGGAAGAGACTGAAGCCGGATACGAAGGCGAGGAAGAAACCGAAGCCGGATACGAAGGTGAGGAAGAAACTGAAGCTGCATACGAAGGTGAGGAAGAAACCGAAGCCGGATACGAGACTGAGGAAGAAAACTGGTACGAGAACGAAGACGGCGAGATCACGCTGATCAGTGATGATGAGGAACCGGAAACTGTTTTAGAAGGACTTGAACCGGAAGAGGCGGCTTCAGCAGAAGCAGAAGAAGTTGTAAACAAAGAGATACCGGAAAAGAGAGAGGAAAGTGAAAAGAAGGCACCGGAAATTGAACCCCTTGTCTTTTCACAGAACAAACCTCTTCCGAAGGAATTTATAGAAGCGATCCAGGTCGTTGCCATGGAAGCTGCGAAAGAAGCAGCGGCGGCAGCGGCAGCGGCGGTGGCAAAAGAAGCAGCATCCCAGGCAGCGACCCAGGCGGCAGCGGTAGCAAGAGAGGCGGCCAGCCAGGCAGCGTCCCAGGCGGCGACTGAGGCAGCAGCGCAGGCAGCCAGCCAGGCGGCAAGGGAAACTGCGGCAGTGACTTCAGCGGTAGCCAGAGAGGCGGCCCATAAGGCGGCACAGGAAACGGCAGCAGCAACAACCGCTGTCGCAACACAGGCAGCGCAGGAAGCAGCCCGTCTTGCAGCGGAAGAAACCGCCGGTGCCATGAAGGATGCGATCCCCGCGCAGGCAGAAGCGCCGCAGGAACAGGCACCGATGGTGGAAAAACAGATCACCGGACAGCTTCGTTTCAAGGATATCATCGAAGGCTGGGAAGATGTGAAAAAGGCCAACGAAGAGAAACATATCGAAGAGATGAAGCAGCGGGTGAAAGAGCAGACCGGGTCGATGCTCACGGGCTTTGATGCATCCGGAGCCAATCACGGTCCTGAGTTTGATATGCTCAGCCCGATGCTGGATGTATTCAATGAGACAGAACCGCTGGCCGAAGAAGTCGAGAAAGCACTTTACGAAGACAGTAATGACGGCGCGGAGGAAACGGTTGAAAGCGAACTGCCCGATGGCAGCGAGGATATGATCGTTGAAACGAGCGAAGATACCGCTGAAGATACTGATTTAGAAGAGACGGATCTGTTCGCGGATGATACAGATACAGCTGCTGAAGAAGAGATTGGTGATGCCAACGAAACAGAAGATACAGAGGAAGCAGCCGCAGCAGATACTGACGATACGGATCACAGAGTATTTGACACGGCTGAGATCAACGGTCTTGAAGATAAACTGCTTTCCGCTTTGGAGGGACAGCATTACGATACGGCAAATATCCAGTCAGAGATCCTTCACAGTTATTTAGAGGATGTGGGAAAAAATACCGCTGAAGATCAGGAGAGAGCAGTTTCTGTGGATAGCAGCGAAGCAGAGCGGAGCACGGATGAAGGCAGCACAGAAAAGACAAATACCGATACGTATGAAACGGCGCAGGCGCTGACAGAAACAGAGGCTGAAAGCGCAGCAGATACAGCTGATACGAAGGAAACGGTTGCGGAGGTTTCGCAGCAGGCAATCTCTACAACAGATGCGGCAGCAGCGGCAGCGGCAGCGGCGATCGCAGCCGCCGCAGCCATGAACGGCACGCAGGCAAATGCAAAAGCCCCTGATACGGAAACGGCGACACC
>JAEEKC010000295.1 GCA_016282215.1 Lachnospiraceae bacterium | reverse complement strand
GTAGCAGTACCTTCATGGGTATCACCGATCTTGTAATTAATACCGGTATAATACAGGATACGCTCGGTCAATGTGGTCTTGCCCGCATCGATATGAGCCATGATCCCGATATTTCTGGTACGCTCAAGCGGATATTCTCTTCCAGCCAAAGGTAAAACCTCCTTTTAGAATCTGTAATGTGCAAAGGCCTTGTTGGACTCTGCCATCTTGTGCATATCTTCTTTTCTCTTGACAGCGGATCCGGTGTTGTTGGATGCGTCAAGGATCTCGTTTGCCAGTCTCTCTTCCATGGTCTTTTCAGAACGCTTTCTTGAGAACATTACAAGCCAGCGAAGACCAAGTGCCTGGCGTCTGTCCGGGCGAACCTCGATAGGTACCTGATAAGTAGCACCTCCGATCCTTCTTGCCTTAACTTCGAGCTGCGGCTGAATGTTGTTCATAGCCGTCTCAAATACCTCCAAAGCAGGCTTTCCGGACTTTTCTTCGACTTTGGCAAAAGCGCCGTACACGATCTTCTGGGCTACACCCTTCTTGCCATCAAGCATAACGTTGTTGATCAGCTTGGTAACAATCTTGTCGTTGTACAGAGGATCTGCCAGAACGTCTCTTTTCTGAATATGTCCTTTACGTGGCACGTTTCTTCCCTCCTTATTCAATGTAAAAATAATTCACAGGTACTCACATGCAAACCAATGTGTCCGTGCTGAAATTGCTTTATCACATAATGTGAAAGTGGAATACCAACACTTTTACTTAGTTTTCAGTTGTACCGCTTCAGACTGCACGCTGATTATTTTGCAGCCTTAGGTCTCTTGGCGCCGTATTTGGAACGCGCCTGCTTGCGGTTCGCAACACCCGCCGTATCGAGACTTCCGCGGATTACGTGGTATCTGGTACCGGGAAGGTCTTTTACCCTACCGCCCCTTACCAGGACTACGCTATGCTCCTGAAGGTTGTGACCTTCACCGGGGATATAGCTGGTTACCTCGATTCCGTTGGAAAGACGAACTCTGGCGATCTTACGCAGAGCGGAGTTCGGCTTCTTCGGCGTTGCCGTCTTTACTGCGGTGCACACACCACGTTTCTGGGGTGAAGGTACATCCGTTGCCTTCTTGTGCAGGGAGTTGTAACCCTTCTGCAAAGCCGGTGCGGTAGACTTCTTCACCGATGTCTGACGACCCTTACGAACTAACTGGTTAAATGTCGGCATTCTTTTCACCTCGTTTCTTTTTTTTACTATGACTTTTTACGCACACACAAAGAGCGCGCTTAAAGGCACGCTCTAATAGTATATTCACATTCAGTTTGTTTGTCAAGAAAAATATTGGTCAGAAAACGATCTGGTCCCTGCCGTGCTCTTTTCCGTAATAGAGTTTTCCGTCCGCTTCGGTAATGGCATCTTCGATGGTCTTTAGGAAATCAAACTCCGTCAGTCCGAAGGTCATGGTTACACTGACTTCATGGCCTTCATATTCTACCACCATTTTCTTGATCTTGTCCCGGATCGTCATCAAAAGCGCATTGGCTTCATCGCCGTTCATGCCCGGAAACAGGAGCAAAAACTCCTCACCGCCCCAGCGGCAGGGAAGGGAACCCCTCGGCATCCTTTCCTTAAAAGTCTTTGCTATGGCTTTGAGCACCTGGTCACCGCATTCATGTCCCCAGGTATCGTTCACTTTTTTGAAAAAGTCAATGTCGCACATGCAAAGGCTGAAGTTCTCATGCTGTCCTTCCGACAGGATCTGCTCCACATAATCAAGGGCCCTGCGCCTGTTGGCCAGTCCGGTCAGGTTATCCGTCAGTGCCTGTCGCTGCAGCTGCTCGTTGTATTTGACGAGCTTGCCTTCCATTTCGCGGGTACTCTTACTGAATACATAACAGATCACGGACAGGCACCAGAAGATCGTCACTGTGTTGATGATCTGCAGCAGGTCTCCCATCTGGCTCGGGATCGGATATGCCGCCTCTGCCGAATGAAATCTGTAATAAAACAGAAGACGGATCAGGGTAGCTGCCGCGGCAAGCCCCATCTTAAAGGGAAAGCCGTCATATCCCACAAAGAAGACCAGCATCAGGATCACGATCAAAAAATGCTGAACACCGATCCACCAGCCAAACCATTGCAGATTGATATAAATAAAAATGAGTAGTCCGAGAGAAAACATCCAGGCAGCGTACTTCGCCCGAAGCCTGTAAGTCATATAAAACATCCAGACAAAGACAGCAATGAACAGGATGCTCAGCCGCATCCCCCTGCCATCGAGCAGATGCATCGCCTTATCGATGCACAGGATCGTCAGGAAATAAAAAAGCACGGACAATACAAGGACGCGAATAACCACGAATACCTTCGTGGACTCATTCGCTACCGTAGTATCCTTCGTAATAAAACACTTTATTTTTTGGATGATCGAAGTATTTTTGAACAGATCTTTCTCACCTGAAGCATTCGCCTCTGAAGAATGCCCGCTCAAAGAGTTACCGCCTTCCGACATATTTCCCTCAGCCTTCAATACTGATCGTCAGCGCCGGATTTTCCTTGTCAGCCCTGATGAGCAGTTTTTCAATGTTTCCTTTATAGCTATCCGCCGCCGCCTGCCAGCTGCGGAGATTTTTCACCGTAATGGACAGGGGCGATCCGATTTCTGTCAGCATATCAAAGACGGCGTCCAGATTATTTCCCTCATAATCCGGAAATGCCTCTTCTTTATGAAATGCCGCATGGAACGCTGCCCTGGTTTCGTAAGCGGCAAAGTCGATCACGACATTCGCCGTATTGCTTTTTGCTGCTGCTTTTTCTTTTACCGGTTTGCTTTCTTTTGCCGGCTTCTCAGCCTTGGCGGGCTTTACTTCTTTTACCTGCGCTGCCGCCTTGCCGGCATTCCTGATCGCCAGTTTCTCTTTTTTCTTTTTCTGTCTTCTATTCACGAACTACTCCCTCACGATCCGGATATCATATCCGGTATTAGGTCCCGCTCCATGCCGGTTTTACGACATGGAGCGGACTGCTTTTTTGTTAAATTCTTCTTATATGCAATTGCCTGCCGTCTCATCAGCC
>JAEEKC010000294.1 GCA_016282215.1 Lachnospiraceae bacterium | reverse complement strand
TTGCCCATAAGACGACGGACTTTCTGGCCAGGAAATATCCGCTTCATACAAAGAGCGTGCTGATGAAGGATCTGTCAGTGGACTCCGACCCCATTATCCATCATACCTTTGATACGGGTGAAGGCATCCTGATCCCGGCGGCGATCATCCATCATGCAAAACACGGCTGCAACCATTTCGTGATCCTGCAGCCCTTCGGCTGCCTGCCTAACCATGTCATTGGCAGGGGCGTCTGCAAGAAACTCAAAGAGATGTTCCCGCAGATCGAACTGCTGCCCCTTGACTATGATCCGGATGTCAGTTTCGCGAACCTCGAAAACCGTCTGCAGATGCTGATCATGAGCAGCCGAACCCTGCAGGGGACATCCGGCCAGACTGCACCGGCCGCAGCCAAAGATAGCGCGCAGCGGAAGAAGAACAAGAAACATAAAAAAACAGCGAAGAAGAGTGCTTAATGGGATAACAAATAGTAATGCTATTTGATGAGGGGTATATATAATTCGGAGGTCTATATATGCAGAGCCTGATACTTGTCGCATCTATTTTTTTATACATATTCAGCGCCGTCTATTTTGTGGTGATCTCCAGAAAACTGTTTTTGATCAGAAAGAGCAAAGCGGCGAATGTTGTATTATTTATGATCTCCCCCTCTCTGAGCGTATTTTTTTCCTTTCTGTCGCAAGCAGCGCTGGAAGGCGTGTCGGAGGGAATACGGCAGGCAGTGTTGGGCTCCGTGGTGGATGCCCTGTTTTCGCTCATTCTCCAACTGGCATTTTTGGTAATCTACGTGAAGGTGGTGCGTGCCAAAAATCCGTCCATAGCGATATTTGTCTATCTGTGTTCTGTCATGATCGTTCCCGGGATGATCTTTATGTATGATTCAACAGGTCCCTATGCTACTTTTATACCGTTGCTCCTTTATATTTTCCTGCATGTCCTGTTTTATAAAATGATCGTGGTTCCCTTATCGGAGATCACAAAGGAAAAACAGGTAACCAACGTCAAACTCTTTGTCATACTGCCCGTTATCGCGTTTATCTTTAACAACCTTATGTATGCGCTGTTTTCGGCGACTTCGGCCATTATCAATTTTTCAACCGTGGATAAGAGCGGCATGAAGGAATACTTACAGAGTGATCCAAGGGGCGAGGCCGTGCAGAAAATCCTGCGCATTTTGTTAGAGTGCATGCGGGCACAGACAATCGTATATATTTATCCCAGTATCGTTACAGCCGTTGTGCTGATCATTGCGGTGTCCACTATCGTAAAGAACATCAGTTACATGAATGAGACGATCAGGGCCCACCGTCAGGTCAAGGCGCTTTCGGTGGAAGTCATGGAAGCCCTTGCCCATACCATCGATGCGAAGGATGAGTATACGAGAGGTCATTCCGTGCGCGTGGCAAAGTATTCCAAAATGATCGCGCAGAAAATGGGACTGCCTGCGGAAGAATGCGAGAATGTGTATTATATGGGACTGCTTCACGATATCGGCAAGATCGGTGTGCCCAATGAGATCATCAACAAGCCGGCCCGCCTGACGGATGACGAGTATGGCGTCATCAAAAAGCATCCCATGACGGGTTTTGATATTCTGGCAGAGATCAAAACAAGGCCGGATCTTGCAACGGGAGCCAGATGGCATCATGAACGGTATGACGGCACAGGGTATCCGGATCATAAAAAAGGAGGGGAGATCCCGCTTCCCGCGCGGATCATCGCAGTAGCCGACAGCTATGATGCCATGACCTCGAATAGAAGTTACCGAAAGTACCTGCCCCAAGATGTCGTCAGTGAAGAGATCCGCGTGAACATCGGCACCCAGTTTGATGAAGTGCCGGCAAAAGCGATGCTTGAGATCATCAAAGAGGATACCGGGTATAAGCTGCATGAGTAGGATGTATCAGATCATATACTCATCCGTATGGATTCCATGCCCTCCGGCCAGTCGGGATGTGCGATGGCAAAGACATGATGCATCACCCTGTCATCTTTTGACTGAAACTCCTTATACGTATGGGGGATTTCCATTTTTTCCAATTGAAATTGCAGCTTGCGGTTTTCACCAAGCATGCTGTCCTTGTCGCCGGTGGTCAGCACAAGAGGCGGACAGCCATAGGCTGAGATGGCTTCGGTCAGATTATAGATAAAATGCGGCAGTTCATTTTTTCTGTCAAAATAGTATCCCGCAAATCTTTTCGGGGAATCTTCAAAGGCGCCGCAGATCATGTGGACGTTGCTTACCGTTACGGGAACGGAGCCGGGCAGTCCAAAGTCCTTTTTTGCTTTCTTACTGTTTACTAAAATCCCTGTCAGCAAAGCCAGATAGCCGCCGGCGGAATCGCCGATGGTGTAAATGGTCTTCACGTTTTTGTCCTGCACAATGAAGCGGATGGCAGCAAAAATGTCCTCCATCTGCTGTTTCAGTCCGCCCTCGGGCATCAGGGTATAGTCAATGTTGACGACGAGTTTTCCTGACTGCTGCGCCAGAAACATGCCGAAACGCTTGTCCAGCAGTTTGGAACCGTAAACGAAGGCACCGCCGTGAATGAGCAGGTAGGCTTTTTGTCCGGAGCTGAGCATATCATTTTCGGCAGCGGCGGGGATGTAATAATCCAGCGCATGTTTTCCGTCATAGAGAATATCCGCCTCAACCTTCACGTCTTCCGGATAGGTTTCCGATTCTAAGCGCGGCGTATCAAAGGCGATACAGTTATCGATGAATTGCTTTCTGAAACGTTCACAGATCATATGTCGTAACATGGCATAACCCTCCCTGGTTATTATTGGATTACGATGCAGGAATCCGATGTGGCTGATTTCATTTTACCTGTTTGTACGCAAAAAGTCACTGCATATTTACGGTTGCATGATTTTATACTTTACTCGCAGTATCCGTCCCAGCGATGCTTCCAGTCTTTCTTTCGGGATCGTTCCGTCTTTGATGGCAGCTAAAATCCCCTCATAAGCAGCCGGAAAATCCTTCGGCATCAGGATCATATCGCACCCGGCCTGAAAGGCTTTCAGGGCAGCCTGCGCACTGTCGTAATGATCCGTGATCGCACCCATCTGCATGGAATCGGTGATGATGATGCCGCCATAGCCGAGTTCTTTGCGAAGGAGCCCGTCCACGATGGTTTCCGAAAGGGTGGCCGGCGTATTATCGGCGAGGACATTCGGCAGGCTGATATGGCCCACCATGATAAAATCGGCATTTCCGTGATAATCCCGGAAATAGGGCACGAGTTCATTTTCCCAAAGCTGGGCCAGCACTTTTCCGGAAACCGCAGTCCCTGTATGGGAATCTGCCGTGGTATCACCATGGCCCGGGAAATGTTTATAGCAGGTCAGGACGTTGTGATCATGAAGTCCCTGGGCAAACAAACCTGCAAGCTGTGCCACGGTTTCCCCGTCATTGCCGAAAGAACGGTTGCCGATGACTTTGTTGGAAGGATTGGTCAGCACATCCGTATCCGGCGCAAAGTCCGTATTAAAACCAAGGTCGTACAAATAGCTTCCGATGGTATCCCCTGCAGTCAGGGCGTTTTGCGGTGTCCCAAGGTCGATGGCAGGACCCGGGTTGGTCACGCCGAAAGCCGGATTTTCCGCCACCCTTGCCACGCGTCCACCTTCTTCATCAACGCAGAGAAAAAGCGGAAGATGAGTCTGCTCGATCATATAGGACTGGGCGCTGGTAAGCATATCTTTGGTCTGCTCCGGGGTTTCTAAATTAGCGGCAAAATAGATCAGTCCGCCTACCGGGTATTTTGTCAGGGCCGCCTTGGTCATATCCCCGGTCTGCGTGAC
>JAEEKC010000039.1 GCA_016282215.1 Lachnospiraceae bacterium | reverse complement strand
TACATCAGCCATCATTCGCGTCATCGGATGCGTAATGGCGGTGGGGGGCCTGGTGCTGGGCGTGAATTACTTCAGGACACCGGCCAAGGAAGCAGCGGCTTCCGGCATGCTGTTTTCCGGCCTGATCTCGCTGCTCATCGGCGTGCTGTTATTTGTCAAGACAAACTGGCTGATCACAACCTTTACGATCCTGCTTATGATCTATGCCGTGATGATCCTGATCCTGGGGCTGTTAAAGCTTCAGTGGACAGTGGATCTGATCCGCATGAAACGTGACAAATGGGGCATTTCCGGGATCAATGCATTGATCGCAGTCATCTTCAGTCTGCTGATCCTTCTCAATCCATTTAAATCAACTGAAATCCTGTGGAAACTGGCCGGTGCGGCGCTGCTGGCACAGGAGTTTTTTGATATCGTCGGCCTGTTCCTGTGTCCGCGGGTGATCGTAGTGGAAAAGGCAGAAGTGAAGGAAAAGGCGAAGGAGAAAGAAGAGACGGAGGAAGAAAAGTAATTTTTTTTAAATTGGTAATGTAAAGTCCAATATGAAAATGCTGAACCGATAATTACTGATAAATTCAGGAAGGGATTATTATGACAATTGATTTAAGCAAAATGCCGAAACTGGGGTTTGGACTCATGCGCCTGCCGGAAGAAAAAGGAGTGATCGATATGGATCACGTTTGCCGGATGGTAGATGCGTACATGAGTGCGGGAATGAACTATTTTGACACCGCCTATGTGTATCACGGCGGCAGATCTGAAGTGGCAGCCAGGGAAGCGATCGTAAAACGCTATCCGCGGGAAGACTTCATGCTCGCCACGAAACTGCCGGCCTGGGAGATCCGTAAGGCAGAAGATGTGGACAGGATTTTTGAAGAACAGCTACAGCGCGCCGGTGTGTCCTACTTTGATTTTTATCTGCTCCATTCCATCGAGGATGGCAGCAACTATGAAACCTATGAAAAATATGACTGCTTCAACTGGGGCATGAAGAAAAAGGAAGCTGGTCAGATCCGGCATCTTGGTTTTTCCTTCCATGGCAGTCCGAAGCTGCTTGAGGAAGTGCTGGATAAGCATCCGGAGATCGAGTTCGTGCAGATCCAGCTGAACTATGCGGACTGGAACAATCCGGTGGTGCGCTCCGGGCAGCTCTATCAGATCCTGGAAAAACGCGGGATCCCCATCATCGTGATGGAGCCCGTCAAAGGCGGAACCCTTGCCAATGTTCAGACAGAACTGAAAAAGATGTTTGAAGAGGTAAGACCCGGCGCATCCGCAGCTTCCTGGGCGCTTCGCTATGTGGGATCGCTTCCCGGCGTCATGACCATTCTGTCCGGTATGTCAACTATCGACCAGATCAATGATAATATCGCTACCTTTACGGATTTTGAGCCATTGTCCGATGAGGAGCAGAAGGTAGTGGAAAAAGTCAGGGAGATCATGCTCAACATTCCGCTGATCGGCTGTACATCCTGCCGGTATTGCTGTGACGGCTGTCCAATGAAGATCAGCATTCCGGATGTATTCAGCGCTGTCAATACGGTAAGACTCTATAACGAACAGTTCCGTCCGCAGATGTTCTACAATGGTCTGGTACAGAGCAGCGGCAGGGCATCATCCTGCGTCGGATGCGGTCAGTGCGAGGGCGTATGTCCGCAGCATCTGCCCATCATCGAGCTGATGAAGGAAGCATCGGAAATGTTCGATCAGGGGCAGTAAGGGGGATTTGGTTATGAGCAAGGTAAAATGGGGAATTGTAGGTACTGCAAATATCGCAAGCTGGGGCATGATCCCGGGCATGAAACAGGCAGACAACTGCGAGCTTTATGCCATCGCAGGCAGGAGCATGGAAAAGGCAAAAGCCTTTCAGGAAAAGTTCGGATTTGAAAAAGCCTACGGCAGCTATGAAGAACTTCTTGCCGATCCAGAGGTGCAGGCCGTTTATGTGCCGCTGCCGAATGATATCCATATCAAATGGGTGAAGGAAGCACTCATGGCAGGAAAGCATGTATTGTGCGAAAAACCGCTGGCTATGAACGTGGCGGAAGTGGAAGAAATGTTTGCCACCGCTAACCGTGAGGGAAAGCTTTTGATGGAAGCCTATGCTTACCTTCACAGTCCCTATGTGGCAAGCCTGAAGGAAACCATTGCAAGCGGCATCATCGGGGATGTGGATTTTATCGATACCGCTTTTATCACCCAGGGCTACAAAGAGGATTTCCGTCTGTATAAGGAATTGGGGGGCGGCGCCATGTATGACCTCGGCTGCTATTGCACCACCATGATCCTGTCGCTGATCGACAGTGATCCGGAGTTTGTGAAAGCAAGCGCAGAGTTTACGGATCTTGATGTGGATGCTGCAACAAGTGCGCTGATCCGTTTTGCAAACGGCGCCAGGGCGTCCTTCAATGTGGGCATGATCCTAGGAGAAAATACGAACTCCAGATTTGACCGGCTTTATATCCACGGAACCAAAGGATCTATCCGTTCCGATGTAGAATATAATCAGGAGGGGGAAGTTTCCTATCAGATCTTTACGGCGGATGATGTGATCACGAAAAAAGTGACGGTTCCCAACAATTATTCCTTAGAGGTCATGCAGCTTGGCAGATGTATCTTGGAAGGGGAAAAGCCGCATGTATCAGAAGCTTTTTCCGTTAAGAACATGAAACTGATCGACAGCGTGTTGAGGGAGATTGGGTACTACTAAAAAGGAGACAGAATGGCATTTCGGATCGTCCGGCAGGACATTACCAAAATGAATACGCAGGCTATCGTTAATACCGCAAGCGCGCTGGTAAGCGTGGGCAGCGGCTGTGACAGTGCGGTCTATGCGGCGGCCGGATATGACAAACTGCTTTCTTACAGAAAAGAAAAGATCGGCGAGGCAAAGGAAGGGGAGGCATTTATCACCCCCGGCTTTGACCTGCCGGCTGAGTATATCATTCATGTTGTCAGTCCGCTTTATACAGGCGGCGACAACGGCGAAGAAGAAAAACTGAGAGACTGCTATCGAAACAGTCTGAAACTGGCAAAAGAGCATGGGATCACATCCATAGCAATTCCGCTGATCGCTACGGGCAGTTTTGGCTATCCGAAAGAAGAAGGAATGCGGATCGCTGTGGATGAGATCAGTGCTTTTTTATTTGAAAATGAAATGCAGGTCGTATTGGTTGTATTTGATGAAAAGACAACAAGCCTTGGCGGGAAATTGTATCCGAACCTTGAGTCGTATATTGACAGCCATTACGTAGAAGACCGGCAGATGGAGGAGTACGGCGCTGTCACGCTGCATCGCGTTGAAATGGAAGATGTGCGATTGGGACAGCCCGGGGAAGCAGCCTTCGGCGCTGCTATGGCATCGCAGTGTATGATGCCGCCGCCGGCGGGAGCAACGATGCCGATGATGGCGGCTAAGGCATCAAAACCGGCGCCAATATCATCTGTGCCGGTGCCGCGCGAAAAATCCTCCAAAAAGGAAAAGCTGCTCGGATCCATCTTCAAACCGAAGAGCGGTGCGAAACTGAGCGCTGCGAAAGAATCGGCATGTATGCCGGAGGAAGCGGGTCAGCCTGAAGATGCGCTGATGAGCTTCGAAGAGACCGGTATGGATCAGAAAGAAACCGGCGCGAAACGTAAAGAAACCGGTATGGACGGCGAAGAATCCGATATGGTTTTCAGCAATTCTGTAATGCATTCCGATTCGCTTCCCATGACGCTCGTAGATGACGCCGAATTTGGCGAGATTTATGAAGAGGATTATGAAGAGAGCGTCTCTGCCGATTTTGATGAAGAACATGAAAGCAGGCTTGAGGAGCGTATGAACCATGTCTCGGATACCTTCTCTGAATATCTTTTGTATCTGATACAGAATAAAAAGATGGAGAACGCTGAGGTTTACAAACGTGCCATTGTGGATAAAAAGACCTTTTCCAAGATCAAGAACCATCCGGATTACCATCCGCAGAAACTGACGGCTCTGTGTCTGTGCGTGGGCGCAAAGCTGAAGCTTGACGAGACAAAGGACCTGCTGGCCAGGGCCGGCTATGCCCTGTCACCCTGCGATAAGACGGATATCATTTTTTCCTATTTCATTGAAAACGGGATCTACGATATGATCGAGCTCGACATTCAGTTGGAAGAGCACGGCCTTGCCTGCATCATCTCATAACGTACCCTGAAACACATTCCT